>PXCO01000206.1 GCA_003565295.1 Cyclobacteriaceae bacterium | reverse complement strand
AGCAGTCCTATCCTGTGGTGTTTGGAAGATTAAGTACAATTTAATTGGATATGGAAGGTTTTAGGGCTTTTTTTGGTTCTGCTTAGGTCAGGGCGATTTTGATAATCGGGTTAACATACCATGAATTTAGTAACTTTCGGGATGGCTAGGTTTTTTCTCTTGGTAGTAATGGGTATAGGCTTCTTTTGCCCCAGTAGGGTAGATGCGCAGGCCCAATTGCGAACGGAAAGTTGGTGGGGGCTGATGACCTCCGGTCAGATAGGTAACCGTTGGTCCCTTTGGCTGGATACACATTATGTTCCCGAGATTTTTTGGATAGGCCGATCTGGCCTCACTTATCATACCAGGGATGAAACATTCAATTACACCATAGGCTATGCAGGCTTGTTCCTTACCACCCCATTTTCAGAAGGAAGATTGATCCGGCCTGAACACAGGCCTTGGGGTCAAGTGATTTTTAGGCTTCCCAGTAGTGGTCAATACGGGGTAAGTTTCAGGTTCCGCTATGATGCCCGTTTTCGGGCCAATCATGATGAGGAGGACTTGACCGAAGGCTTTGGCTTTATCCAACGCTACCGTTTTAACAGTGCCATACGGTACAATTTCGGTCAAATAGAAGCTCTAAAGGCCAACCTATCTTTGAGTTTGGTGAATGAAACCCTTTTTTCCGCAGGGCCTGGTAGGGTGGATATTCCCATAGAACACAGGGTATTTTTTCTTTTAGGTGCTCAAAGGAGAACCGCAACGCTTTCTCCAGGTTATCATTTTCGATTACAAAGTACACAAACCGGCGAGGTCAGGGCATTGCATGGGTTTGTTTTATGGATAAATCTGAATTACCGCCTGAGGGACTTTAAGCGGCACCTGCTAGAGGAATATCCAGCGGATAAGCTTTAGGGTTCGGTGCTTGTGGTAATTAATAAATTGTTAATGATTAATTGGGGTGCGATTTCTAATTATTGTTGACCCACTATTGGTTAACCTTCAATTTAATAAAATAATTATTTCTTAATCAGCAATAAATTCTATTTTTATTTGATTAATCATTAACAGAAAATAATTAATGATAATTTAAATTTAATAAAATATCAAAATTTATGTTTTTATCGTAAATTTGAATTTGAAAACATTAACCACTATCAAAATGAAAAAGGACACAGGATTTTTGCTCGATATGGACGGGGTCATTTACCGTGGAGGTGAGCTGATCCCGGGGGCGAAGGAATTTATTGAAAAACTGATCAGGGAAGATTACCCATTCCTCTTTTTTACCAATAACAGTCAAAGGAACTGCAGGGATGTGGTGGCCAAGCTAAACCGGATGGGGATTCACGTTCAGGAAAAGCATATTTTCACCTGCGCCATTGCCACAGCTAGGTATTTGGCATCCCAAAAGCCCAACGGAACAGCCTTTGTGATCGGGGAAGGAGGTCTTCTGACGGCACTTCACCAGAACGGCTATTCCATTGTGGATGAAGACCCTGATTACGTGGTAATAGGTGAAGGCCGTACCATACTGCTTGAATCGGTGGACAAAGCGATCAACATGGTGATGAAGGGAGCCAAGCTTATTGCCACTAATTTGGACCCCTATTGTCCCAGTAGCAATGGAACTATTCGTTCCGGTTGCGGAGCCTTTGTTTCCATGATAGAATTGGCCACCGAGCGGAAAGCCTTCAGTGCGGGTAAACCCAGTCCTGTGATGATGAGGTTGGCGAAGGCAGAGCTAGGCACCAGGTCTTTCCAAACCATCATGTTGGGAGATACCATGGAAACGGATATTCTTGGTGGAGTTCAAATGGGGTTTAAAACAGTATTGACCTTAACGGGTTCCACTGAAATAGGTGATTTGGAAGACTTTGCCTATCAGCCCGATTACGTCATCCAAAGTATAGAGGAGTTATTGGCGAAAGGCACTTTTGAGGCCATTTTACGGGGAGAGAAAAAGCCAGAAATGGTATATGCTTGATTCTTGACCATTATAAATGGCGTTCATTTATTCTGCATTCCCAAGAAGGGTTCTCCCCCAATTTGCGCCCCTTATAGGTATTTAGGTGCATATTTCCATCATTGGTTTTAGCCCAATCATCGTAAGTAAAACCTGTTGGCCTTGACAGCAGTCTTTGAACCAATTTGTCCGTCCGAAAAGGCAGTGTAACTGTTTTCTAGTTGCAAGTGATTTAAAAAATCCCTTTATACATTTCCTCCAGCTTACCCAGTGGTTTAACCTCTATGGCAAATTTCCCGGTGTCCAGACCCTTTATGGCATATTTAGAAACCATGATCTGCTTAAAACCCAACTTGGCTGCCTCAGAAATCCTGCTTTCCACCCGGTTGACCGCTCTGATTTCCCCTCCTAGTCCCACTTCCCCGGCAAAACAGATGTGAGAAGGAATAGGGGTGTCTTCATAAGATGAAAGTAAAGAGGCACATACCGCAAGGTCCAATCCGGGATCATCTACTCTTAGGCCGCCTGCAATGTTCAGAAAAACATCCTGCTGGCCCAACCTCATTCCTCCGCGTTTTTCCAGCACGGCTAGGAGCATATTTAAGCGCTTGGCATCGTGCCCGGTGCTACTTCTCTGTGGAGTGCCGTATGTAGCTGGGCTTACCAGCGACTGAATCTCAATTAAAAGTGGTCGGTTTCCTTCTAGCATGGCACCGAT
Organism: Cyclobacteriaceae bacterium; assembly: GCA_003565295.1. Lineage (GTDB taxonomy): Bacteria > Bacteroidota > Bacteroidia > Cytophagales > Cyclobacteriaceae > Pleomorphovibrio. The sequence goes on along the minus strand of PXCO01000206.1, from coordinate 16,751 downwards.
GGCCACTCCGTTTAGCAGTTCCTCCCTCTGGGTCATTAGGATTTCCGAGGGGTTTAAAACTTGCTTCAACCCTTCAGCCTGCATTTCATAAATGCCCAGTTCGTTGGTAGACCCGAAGCGGTTTTTGCTGGTGCGAAGGATTCTGTAACTCAGGTGACGATCCCCTTCAAACTGCAATACCGTGTCCACCATATGTTCCAATACCTTAGGCCCGGCTATGGCTCCATCCTTAGTAATATGTCCAATCAGGAAAACGGGGGTACCGGTTTCTTTGGCGAATTTCATTACTTCTGCGGTGCATTCCCTCACCTGAGAAACAGAGCCCGCGGCGGATTCCACGTATTGGCTGTGCATGGTTTGTATGGAGTCAATGATCAGCAGGTCAGGTTGTAGGATTTCCACCTGTTGGAACACCTGCTGGGTATTGGTTTCAGAAAGCACAAAACATTGATCGGACTGAAAACGCATGCGCTCTGCCCGCATCTTGATCTGGTTTTCACTTTCCTCTCCTGATACATACAATACCTTGAGCTTGGAAAGCATAAGAGCAATTTGAAGCAAAAGGGTGGATTTGCCAATGCCCGGTTCTCCACCTATCAAGATAAGGGAACCTGCCACCAAGCCCCCTCCCAATACCCGGTCCAGTTCTGCATCTCCGGTAGTTATCCTGGACTGCTCCTCATACCGTATTTCGGAGATCTTTTGGGGCTTACTGACTTTTTTGCTCGGGGAGGCTGTGGATTTCCATTGGCCCCGGCTGGGTTCCTCCTTCTGGATGATTTCTTCCACAAAGGTATTCCATTGTCCACAGGATGGGCATTTACCTTGCCACTTGGGACTCTGCGCACCGCAATTTTGGCAAAAGAAACTGGTTTTGATCTTGGCCATACAGATTCGGTAAATTAATGGGCTGCCAGCCAATCATCACCCGTACCGGTTTCCACCTCTATGGGTATACCAATGTCAAGGGCAGAAGACATTAATTTTGGCACATGTTTTTGTAAAACTTCCAACTCGTCCCGGAGGGCATCAAAAACCAATTCGTCATGAACCTGCAAAATCATTTTTGAGCGGAGATTTTCCTGTTGCATCCATTCATGCACACGGATCATAGCAACCTTGATCAGGTCTGCGGCAGATCCTTGTATGGGAGCATTTATGGCATTTCTTTCGGCAAATCCCCTCATGGTGGCATTCCGGCTGTTGATGTCCCTAAGGTAGCGTCTTCGTCCCAGGATGGTTTCCACGTACTCCTGCTTTCTCGCCTTTTCTATACTTTCGTCCATATAAGCCTTTACCGCAGGAAATTCCTTGAAGTAGGCATCAATGATTTCTTTGGACTCACTTCTGGGGATGTTTAGCCGCTGAGAGAGCCCGAATGCTGAAATGCCGTATATGATGCCAAAGTTGGCCGTTTTTGCCTTTCTCCGCATGTCACCGGTAACTTCCTCCAGGTCAACTTGAAAAATTTTGGCCGCGGTGGTGGCGTGTATGTCCCTTCCATTTTTGAAGGCCTCTATCATGGAGGCATCCTTGGAAAAGGCCGCCATGATACGGAGTTCAATCTGTGAATAATCGGCGGCCAAAATCACATGCTCCTTGTCTCTGGCCACGAAGGCCTTTCTTATTTCTCTTCCCCTCTCGGTGCGGATAGGGATATTTTGAAGGTTGGGGTTGATGGAGGAAAGCCTACCGGTAGCAGCCACAAACTGATTGTAGGTGGTGTGTATCCTGCCCGACCTTGGATTGATCAGACCGGGTAAGGCATCTACGTATGTGGATTTTAGTTTTACCAATTGCCTGTAATCTAGAATGGCCTTTGCAATGGGGTTTTCGTGGGCCATTTTGCTCAAGACCTCCTCCCCTGTGGCGTATTGACCGGTTTTGGTTTTCTTGGCCTTTGGGTCTAGGTTTAGCTTTCCAAAGAGTATTTCCCCCAACTGTTTGGGAGAGCTAAGGTTGAATTTTTCCCCGGCCATTTCATATACCTTTTGCTCTATTTCTTTACTTTCCGATTCCAGTTCCTTGGATAGTTCTGCCAGACTTTCGGTGTTGATTTTTACACCTTGGTGTTCCATTTCCAGTAAAACCTTGATCAAAGGGTTTTCCACTTCATGAAGTAGCTTTTCCAACTTATTGGTCTTGATGATTGGATCCAGTTTATGCTTGAGCTGTAAGGTGATATCTGCATCCTCTGAGGCATAATCTGTTACCAGGTCCACATCCACATCCCGCATGTTGCCCTGGTTTTTCCCCTTTTTTCCGATCAGGGTTTCAATGGACACCGGCTTGTAATTGAGGTACTGTTGGGCCAACCAGTCCATGGAGTGTTTCCCTTCCGGTTCGATCAGGTAATGTGCCAACATGGTGTCATACAGGCTGCCTTTTACTTCTATCCCATAGTTTTTCAACACCAACAGGTCATACTTCACATTTTGACCAATAATCAGCATTGATTCTTTATCAAAAACAGGTTTTAGCCACTCCAAAATTTCCAAGGCCTTTTTTTTATCCTCCGGAAAGGGTAGATAAAAGGCCTCTCCAGGGACGTAGGCAAAGGAAATTCCCACTAATTCGGCTTGATGGGCATTCACTGAGGTGGTTTCTGTGTCGAAGCAAAGTTCTTCCTGTTCCAATAAGTAAGGAAGGAGTGCTTTTACGTCTTTCTCCCCCTCCACCTTATGGTAGGCATGTATCTTAGAGTGCAGTTGGTCTTCTTGGCTCGGTGTTTCAAAGGGGGCGGCCACAGCCTCTACTTCTTCTAGTTCATCTTCCCCCGTAAATAGGCCCAATTGCTCATCTACTTTCATACTGGGTTTTTTGATGGCTTCCCCAAATACCCGCTTGGTCAGGGTGCGGAACTCCAGCTCTGCAAAGAGGGCTTTAAGTTTTTCTTCATCATGTCCGTCATAGCGCAGAGTTTTTTCTTCAAAGTCGATGGGAACATCTTGGCGAATGGTAGCCAGTTCCTTGGAAAGCAGTCCTTGTTCCGCAAAATTGACCACATTTTCCTTTTGCTTGCCTTTCAAGTCATCGGTATGATTGAGCAGTTCTTCTAAGCTTCCATAGGCTTTCAATAACTTTACGGCGGTTTTTTCCCCTATTCCCGGAATTCCGGGGATATTATCTACTGAATCCCCCATGAGTCCAAGAATGTCCCTGACCTGATCCACATGCTCAATATCCCATTTTGCACATATTTCTTTGGGCCCCATGATGTCCACGGCATTGCCCATAAAAGCCGGTTTATATAAATAGATATGGTCTTCCACCAGTTGGCCATAATCCTTGTCAGGGGTCATCATATACACCACAAAGCTGGTGTTTTCGGCCTTTTTAGCCAAGGTGCCTATAATGTCATCCGCTTCGAAGCCATCTAATTCCAATACGGGGATATTGAATGCATTTACTATTTGTTTCACCCAGGGAATGGCTATTTCAATATCCTCCGGCTGCTCTTGTCGGTTGGCCTTATAGGTTTCGAATTGTTCGTGCCTAAAGGTAGGGGCTGAAGTATCAAAGGCCACGGCGATATGGGTAGGTTTTTCTTTTTCCAAAACTTCGAGCAAGGTATTGGTGAAACCTAACATTACACCTGTGTTAAGGCCTTTACTGTTGATCCGGGGATTTTTGCTAAAGGCAAAATGTGCCCTGTAAATTAGGGCCATGGCATCCAAGAGAAATAACTTTTTGTCTCCTTTAGTGGGCATATGAATAGATGGTTTTTCCAGCACAGGCTGGGGAAATTTCAAAAGAAAGGCTAAGTTAAGCATTTATAAGCAAAGCCTACGCTCAAAAATTTTCTATCAAAAAAGGATTTTGGTAAGGTTATTGGTAATATCATTTTGGTAATGACACATATGGAGCATTACTTAATTCAACAAGTATTAATCTAAATCAACATTTGTATGAAAAAAATAGCCTTTTTTTTGTCGATTTTGATGATGTTCACTGCTACCGTTCCTTATGCAGTGGCGAAAGACGACAAAGACAAACCAGCATTAAGTGAGGAAGACGAAGCCCGATTGGAGGAACTCAAAGAAAGGGTGGATGAAATCAAGGCCATGGAGTTTTCCACCATGACCAAAGCGGAGAAAAAAGAAGTCCGCAAGGAGCTGCGCGATATTAACAAAGAAACTAAAAGATTAAGCGGAGGTGTGTATATTTCTGTCGGTGCCATCATCATCATATTGTTGCTTTTGATCCTACTTACATAATCCTGACAAATCGGCTGAATACCTCACTAAAAAACCTTTGATTTCCTTATTTATTTGACCAGAAGCGGCAAGATATGACGTTTTTTCGCTTTGGCATGGTTTTTTCATATTATTTGTTAGATAATTGAAAGGAGGATATCATGAAAAGGTGGATGACAATGATGGTAGCGGTGGGTGCCTTGTTTTTATTGGGCTCATGCTTTCCATCAAATAGGATAGTAGACGGTTATGGATATTACGATCCCATGTACTATGGTCCAGGAGGGGTGTATTATTACCCTGGAGTGGTGCCGAGAAATAATGTGATTATTCAGAACAACAAAGTTCAAAGAAATCAAAATAAAAGGGTAGCTCCCAGGTCCAGCAACAGGAACAAGGCTACAACGGCTCCAAGGAATCAGCGAAACAATTCCAATAGGTCCACGGTCCAGCCAAGGTCGCAAAGAGGCAGTTCCGGAAATGTACAACGGAGAAGTACTCCCGCGCCGAGCAGGTCAAATGTTGCACCCAGGAGCAGGTCCGGGCCCAGTGGGGGTTCCGCCAGGCCTTCAAGGAGGGGCAATTAGATACAAAAAATCCCGGAAATATACCGGGATTTTTGGTTTATAAGTTTTTTAAATAATCTTTTACCTGTTTGGCTTTGTAGAGGATGATACAAAGAGGAATCAGCCATATCCATTCATTGAAAACCATATGAAAAATACTTCTTTTATTCCAGCCCACTAGATCCAAATAAGCAATCAAAAACCAAATAGAAGATCCCAATTTACCCATTATTCCTACAGCAATAAAATAAATCCAGCTTAACGGATAGAAGGCGGATAAAAAGATGCATGCACCGATAAGCATGCCTATTGTGCCATATATGGTAGTAGAAGCGTCAATCGTCTCACCCATAGCAAGCCAGCTCAATAGGGCATCTCCAAACCATCTAAAAAAAGCCCCCCATACGAAGGTATAGATGCCGCAAAGCAGTAATATGCCTCTTAATGGCATCCCAAAGGTAGGGTGGTTTTCGGTTTGCTGCTCCATTCTCATTCTTCAGTTAGTTGGTAAATGTAATGACAAAAGTAGAAAAAGACCTGGATTTTTCTGACCCTTAATTTTTTATCAGTTCTGAAAAATAAGGATTACCCCACAGGCACTTGGTAATATGGTTTAAGGCCTTTCGGATTTCGCCTATATTTTTCGGAACAAATGGCTCCAAAATCACCTGATACCGTTTTTGCCTATCCCGCTCCACATGCAAATTGAAGGTATTGGTCAATTTGAGCAGCTCCTTGGGGAAAAACTGCTGTTGAAAGCTGGGTTGAGGCACTTTTTTCATCCCAAACCGCATCTTTGCCACCATGTACCTGTCCACCCCTAAATCAAAATCCCAATGCCTTACGACCAACTGTGATTGTAGGGGGAATTTGGGGTTAAGATAATGGGTGAATCTGATGGATTTACGATCAAATTCGTATTTCACCTGTTTGTGGACCTCTTTTTTTAGAAAAAGGTCATTTTGGGTGGCGAAAAAATGCCAAAGATTGTCAATTCTCTTTAATTCCATAAATTTTGGGTTTATAGCTTCCTGTTAGGCTGAAAGAGTATACGGTTTTTTTATCAAAGGTTTGAAGAAACCTTGTTTTTTCATTTACTGCCCAATTAAGCGAAAGAAATCCCTGCAGGTAATCAGAAATGCAGTCCTTTCTTTTTCTTCCTCCAATATAGGCAACCAGTTTTCATCGACCAAAGCCCAGAACTGGATCTGTTGGCTTTCCTCCAAAAGAGGGTATATCTGTTTCACAAAGTGATAGTGTGAATACCGGTCACCTTGGTGAAACTGCCCACTTCCCCCAACACCACTTTTTGATTCCCATTTCACTTCCAAAGGGTTCTCATGTTGAAAGCTACCTTGTGGCTCAAGGTATAAATATGCCGCATCGTTAACCGCGTTGAGGATCAGCGTGGCGTTAAGGACATTCTTTGTACTGTCGTCGACCCGCTTGCCCAATCGGTAAAGGTTCATTTTAGCATCCCGTCGGTTTTCGGCATCATAATAGGCACTTCTCACATTTTTAAAGTAGATCCTGCTGGCATCCGTAATGCTAAACTCATCCCTCTGCCCCGTATTGTCTGCCCTTTTTTCATTGAAAAAGGAAAGAAACAAGACCAGACTAATGGAGGCAATCCCAAATATTTTGAACAACTTCCACATTTCCGGGGTGAGCGGGTCTTTGGTGTTTTTATGCATGATACTCTAAAAACGCCATAAAGTAAGCTTTGGTTTATCAATTCCATCTATCGTAGGTATGAACCTGCATTCAAGTCAAAAGTGCTACCGGTGGCATGATCGGCCAGTCCTGAGCAAAGTAAGGTAACCAGTGGGGCGATGTCTCCGGGTTCAGTTAATCTGTCCAGGGCGATGTCTGAGGAGATGTGCTCTTCGCCATAGTGGGATCTAAAGGCATCAGCCATATCAGTATTAACAAACCCGGGGGCAACGGTAAAGGCCTTTATGTGTAGTTTTCCAAGATGACGGGCCAGGGATTTAGTGATGGCGATCAACCCTGCCTTGGAAGCAGCATAAGCCATATAGGGAAGCAAGTTTCCCTTGTGTGCAGCTCTGGATGAAATGTTGATGATTCGCCCCCCTTTCTTAGGGTCACAACAAGCCACAAACTCCTTACAAAGAATAGCCGCGGCATTGAGGTTAACATTCAGGGTCCTTTGCCAATCCATTACCCAGGCATGGGTCTGTGTATCCAAGGGGCTATGTATGGCAATCCCAGCGTTATTGATTATTCCATTGATGTATCCATATGTGTGTACCAGTTCTGGCAGCCATCCCTCTACCTCTGAAAGTTTGGACAAGTCGCAGTTCACCACATGGGAGGAGGAGGGTAATTTTTTGGAAAGCTCTTCCGCTGCGTCAAGGTTGGATTTGCAGTGTAGCAATAATTCCGCACCAGCTTCAGAAAGCTGTTCGGCAATGGCCCTCCCAATTCCCCTGGAAGCACCTGTGATAAGTATTCTTTGCGTGCTAAGGTCAATTTTCATATAAGACGGATGGAAAAAATGCTTGATAAGCAAGATTTGAAGAAACAAGATAATTCAAATAACCGAGAGTATAGCAACTGATAATTGAACGGTTTAGTTTATTCAAACACGGAAACGGGAAGGAGATAACCCATCTAAAAAACCTCATTAACTTGAATACTCAAAAGAAGCGGATTTCCAGGTTACCATAAATGAATGGCTGCAAATCCTTTGGCTTGATTCCTCACCTAAAAGGAAGTTTCAATTCAATTTTTCTGTGTATCTTCGGTTCTCATCTCTATTTTAGATGTATAGCCGAATTAATAATAATAATCCAAAAAACACAATGAAGCATTTTATCCTCCCTTTCTTGTTGCTAATAATTGCAAGTAGTAGTTTCGGAAATACTTCCATTAAAGAACCACAGGCTAACCCCTTTCTAGGTATGTGGGGCCTTGAAGTGGAAGGTGGTGGCGTAGGTTGGCTTCAGGTCAATGAAGAAAAGGGGTTTCTCGATGCAGAGCTGCTATGGATTGGGGGAAGTGTATTGCCGGTAGCCAGTGTATACCTCGCCGATGAAAACACACTTGTGGTCACCAGGACCAATAGTTCCAAGAAAAGTGATGATCGAAGCCATACCCTTACACACACCCTTCGCATAGAAAAAACCGGGGATCACCTGAAAGGAACCATGACCGGACCCGGTAGAACGGGCGAATACCAGACTAATTTTACGGGTCATCGAATGCCTTCCTTGCCGGAAAAACCTGACCTGACCAAAGTCACCTTTGGAGAGCCCATCAACTTATTTAATGGCAAGGACTTGAGCGGCTGGGAATTGTTAAACCCGAACCAAAAAAATGGGTTTAAGGTAGAGAATGGGGTGCTGATAAATGATCCAGTACAGCCCGAATCGGGTGACCGCGTTTCATATGGCAATATTCGCACCCAGCAGGAATTTGAAGATTTTAATCTTACATTGGAAGTAAATGTGCCCGAGGGAAGCAACAGTGGTGTATATTTAAGGGGCATTTATGAAATACAAGTGGTGGATTCCTACGGCAAACCCCTGGATTCACACAATATGGGGGCTTTATATAGCCGTATCACCCCTGATGTAGCAGCAGAAAAACCTGCAGGGGAATGGCAATCAATGGATATTACCCTGGTGGACCGGCACATTACGGTACTTTTGAATGGCAAAAAAATTATTGATAATGAACCCGCCTTGGGCCCCACAGGTGGCGCCATAAGTGCCGATGTACTTGCCCCGGGACCAATATACCTGCAAGGGGATCATGGAAAGGTAAGTTTTAGGAATATTGTACTGACTCCCGTTAAATAGATGCGTTAACCATATCTTATCCTTTAAAGTCCATGCACAGCTATGGGCTAGTGGGAGGAATGAGGTTTTGTCGGCCCTTATGCACAAGGCTATATCCAGTAAGCTTCCGAAGGTCTAATCCGAGTGCAATCTAGTTTTGTAAACATATTGGCGGAGGAAAAAAAGATTGACATACAAGAAGTTAACATAAGCTTGTCTACCATCAAGGAACGAACGCATAGAAAAGAAGACCAGGGAGTACAACGAGTTCTTTAAAGTGTTGGGTTTGAAATCCATTTAAAGGCTATTTCCCCATCCTTATCCACCTGGCCCCATAACTCTCTATGCGGATAGGGTGACTTGGATTAAGGCTTTCACCACTGATGGCATCTTCCATGCTGTTATAGTCAATGTGCTCGTGCTCCAATTGAACCTCCTTTTCCTCTTCTAAATTTAACAGAAAGTAGTGATCAGCATCTGGACTTGCTAGTCTATATACTACGGCTCCTTCACATTGATAGGGCGACGTTATGTCTTCCATAATAAAATCCTTCAGCAGTTTCTCCATGGCTTCATTGCCTCTTCGGAAACAAGCTCTTGCAGCCTCATAACCCAATAGCATGGCACTGCCTTGCCCATAGTTGTAAGTGGTGACAGCCGGATCCCCATTGGAGAAGCGGGCAAGAATAGAGGCACCCTCCGGCCTGATGCTGCCGATGGACCCTATCAGCTTTTCACCTTCCAAATGCCAATCCCTGTTGATTCCCGAATATTGGTATTCCCACAATACCAAACCAAAGAGCCTTGCTAAAGGACTGCCTGTACCCCTGGGGAAAAGGGCAGAATGGGGATCCATCCAGGCACCGGGCATGTCCATGATCAATTTACCCCCTTTGCTTACATAGTCTTCCAACAAGCTAAGGACTTTTGGATCTAATGCCAGCATGCCCGGCAAGTAAATGATAGGATAACGTTGGGCTAAGCCAAATTCCAGGTCTTCTGCATTGAGGTATTCAAATGGAATATTGCCATTGATCAATGCCCTGGTCAATCCCACCCTTGCCTGCATGGGCCTGAAGCGCAGGCTATCTTGCCCCTTGATGGAAAATGCCGTCCACATGGCCTCGTTGTCCCAGTCAAAAAAGACCCCTACCGTGGGTTCTTTATGGGCAGTCCACAGCTCCTCGCGGTACCTTTGCATGGCCTGAGCCACCTGGCCTACGGCCCTTGCCCGCTCGGTGACTTCGTTGTGGTGGTCCAGGAGGGCGTATTCCCCCACTTCCGCACCGGCACTTCGCACACTCCAGCTCCAAAGCCCCCATCCCTTAAATCCTGCTGCCAGCATGCTCAGGGTAAATTGACGCATCTCCGGGGCATCTACGGTGAACCCTTTGTTGTTTTGACCGAACTTTTCACCGCCAAACTGCTGTGGCCCTCCGGTGGTTTCCCAGCCCCCACTCCAGCCCCCTTTAAACATATCATTGATATAGCTGGCCTGCATATATACCGTAGGGCCCAATTCATCCAAAACCTGGTCAAAGTGCCAAGTATAATGGATAGAGGGATAAAAGGAGCCAGCATCCTGCATTACTTTGGCAATGGCGGGAAAGTTGACCCCAAAGTAGGCATGGGGACGGAAAAGCCCCAGTTCGCCACCGGCACGGTAAGGTGCCTCGGGATCAAATTCCTTGAATTCCTGTACTTTTTTGGCCAATTCGGCTACACCGTGATCGGCCTTAAAGCGAAGGATATCCCTGACCACCCTCATCTCACGGTGGTTGTAGTTTTGCCATCTTTCATTAAAATCTTCCCAGGAAGTAAAAGGCCCACCTGCTGCTTGTAGCCCATGGTGATGCTGGTTATAAGCGTGGTTGAGGGTATCAATGTCCTTGTAGGTTTCCTTTACCCATTCCACAAAAAGTTTTTCCCCGGCAGGCGTAAGATCCATTCCTCTTTCCCCTACCAATGGATCATAAGCAGTATTAGAACCTTTTAGTGCTTGTGCATCAGGCTTTTCCTTTCTGAGTTCCTGAAGTCGTTTGATGCGGTGATTAAGTACCTGGTTTTGGTATTCTATCATTTTCGGATGCCTTCTTACTTCCTTCATTTCCAGAGAAGAAGGAATCCCTAGTTGCCTTATCAAGTCAGGGGTGATGCTTTCCCAGCCCCCTTCTCCATACCACCAGGGGATCACCCCCTCCTCCAGAGCAATTTTTTGGATTTCCTCATGGTCCCAGTCAGGTAAAGGCATGATTTGCTTCAGGTTGGTGAACCCCAATTCTTTCATGGTTCGGAAATGCTGACGTATGATTTCCTCTCCTTCACCCGGACGCTGAATATATACCACTCCGGCAGGAACCGGTGCCAATTGCCTGATCTTTTGCTGAAAGGGGCTGTCATGCCGGGCATCATATAATTCGTGAAGGTAATCGTGTTTTTCCTGTGCCTTTATGGTAAAAGTTAGGGAAAGAAGTACTAGCGTTAGAGTGATTAAGGATTTACTTCGTATAGCTAATATTGGGTTCATCATGTTTTAATTAGAATTATAGGAAAGATCCAGGGTTAAATTTCCCACAGTAATCTTATGCTGTTCGATTCGATTTATCTCAGGGTGTGGGTTTCCTATACTTTGCAGGGTCATTACTACGGTGACTTCTTTGTCAATTTCCACGTCCACATAGCGGCTGTTTTCGTGGTGTTTTCCATCGTATTGGATACCGGTATTGTGTCTTTGGGTTTGGCCTCCATACCGTAGTAGTCCGGTGTTAATTACATACCCTTGATCTTTTTCCGAAAGAATGGTGGCCTTAAGGGTATGGCCTTCAGGGGTGGTAAGGGTAAAGGATTGATCGGCTATTTCTACTTCATTGAAAGAAGGGGTATTGATTCGCCAGATTTTACCATTAGCGGATTGGTCTCTCACCACAAAAACAGCCTCGGCACCACTTTCTGCTGAATAATTGCTTATCCATTTTCGGAGGTGGTCCTCAACTCCGGTGCTGCTTCCCTTCACGATGGCAATGCCACTGCCATCCGGGGTATAAGCATCGGCTAACATTTCCCCTGCTTCCTGGAGGTCTCCTTTTTGTTCAGGACTAACTTTTTCCGGGAAAAGGTTAGATTGGCCTGCTATTAGGTTAGTTCTTCCCCCGCCTATGATCAGAGGCACTCCCATGCCGATAATTCTAAAGGTGTTCACGTCAGGCCCTTTATGACCCGCCACCCTTTCCTGGGAGGCATTGATTACAGCCACGATATCATTTTTGTCCTTGAAGGTATTGCGATGAACAAGAACCCCATGGGTGCTGTCGGTAAAGGCTTTCCAGTTTGCTTCCTCGGGGTTTTTTGACGGTAGTTCTTGGGGATAATAGAGCAGGCTATAGAGGTTGCTTTCCTGCACATAATCGTGCATCCATTTGATATAGGGCAATTGTTCTTTCGGATAAACCCTTAGTGCCATACTGAATATTCCCTGGCCTAAGTTAAGGCCGTCATCCGATAGGTCAGGCTTTATACCTATATTATCATTCAAGGTAGGTATGGCCACGGTACCTGATGCCACTGCGTGGAGGGTAGGGATCATTTGAGGTGCCAAATCCTCTAACAAGGAGCGCTCGCTTTGATTTTCCCAGGCAATGGCTGCCGGGCCTACGAAAGACCAGTTGTACACATGGTAGCCCAGACTTTCTGCTGGCCAGCCTTGGGGATGAATATTTAGGGCCAGGTGGTCAGAGAGGCGTTTGGAGGCATCCCAAAGCAATGGGTTGACGAGAGAGGGGCTTTCGGGATCAGGATGGTCCCATATCAGGGAGGCAAAGATCACACTTCCCCAGCGTACACCCATCCAGTTGCTTACCAGGCTGTAATTGGCATCATATCCCATATTGGCACTAGTCGCATAGATGAGCTTATAGAGTTGCCGGTTTACTTCATTCCGCTGGTCTTGGTTCCATGCGGGATAGCAAAAATCATAGGTAAAGGCCATTTTTAGCAATACGGCTGCACGGGTAAGCCCTCGGGATACGGGGTTATTTACGATAACCTGATCCTGAAATACCTCCGCCAAATGATGAAAGGCGGTATCAGCATAGGCATTGTCCCCCTTCAGCAGATAAAGGTAAGAAAAATGGGCTGCCAATTCTGTGGCCTTTTGGGCTTCAAAGGTTTCATTTTCTTTCACCTCCTTGGCGAGGGCGCGCTTGTCTATTTCAAGTTTTTCCAGAATGCCGGAAAAAGGTGCCTGCTTGACCTTTTGCCGGAGCTGTTCCACTTCGTGGCTTTTGATTAAGCCCCTTGGATGTTCTCCTTTGGCATCTTTGTCCTGCAAGGCAGGTGTAGCTGCTACCCAGTCCAACTGAGAAAATGCTGGTTGGACGAGAAATATCAACAATATGCTGGAAAGTAGTTGTGCTAATAATCGCATATCCTAAAGATAGTCATGATTTGGTTTATATAAAAAGCGGCTGTTTCCACATTTAACTACAAGTATAAGAAATTGCCAGAAAGAGCGTGTTTTCTTCTTTACTTAGAAGATCTCAAAGGGAGGCTGCTAAATAATAGCTCAATCTGTCCCTGCCACGTGGACCTGTGCATGCACCATGGCCTCTTGGGTATCCTTTACCCAAGCCACCTTCACCTGGGGCATGAATTGATTTAGTATATTTTCCCTATCCCTGGTTAGTTTCCCTATTTGTCGGATATAAACGGCACTCACCCTTCCCGGGTGCCTTTCAATTACCTTGGCATAAAGCTCCGGGTCATGTTGCCCGCTATCTCCTATCAGTATAAATCTCATCTGGGGGTATAACTTCATGAGCAGGTCAATTTTTTCCATTTTATGCGTATGGTCCCCACCCCCTGACTTCCAGATGTTTTTTAAGTTCACATGCAGGTCTTTTAGCAAAAGTGGTCCGTTGGGGATTTTTCTATAGGTTAAAAAGTCCATGATAAGGTCATATAGGTTCCAGTCGCTGCTAGATACATAAAACACTGGAACTTTCCCATCCTGATTAAGAAATTTGTAAAATTCACTAACGCCCGGAAAAGGCCTACGGGTGTAGGAATTTTTGGAAATGGAAAGCCAAAATTTTTTGCCGACCTTGGTGGCGTGTGAGATTAATATGGTATCGTCTATGTCTGAGATGATGCCCTTTTTAGTTAATGTGGAATGACAAATAAGCTTAGTGATCACCTTATTTTCTTCTGGAACTACCCCTTCTTCTGGCAAGACCCTGAAAGTAACAGTTGTTGTTTTCTCCTGGTCCACCATAAGATGTGCATCAAAAATACCTTCTTCATTGGTGGTTAAGGTTCTCTTGAGGTTGCCTACTTCCATTACCACCTTGGCCTCTGGAATACTACTGCCTGCATACCTTCTGAGGGCTGCTAGGATATTCTGAAAGGAATTTTTTTTGGGAGAAGGCCTACTTTGCTTATAGGCTTCCACTACTCTGCCTTTGATAAAGACTTCTTTTTCGTTGCCAAAGGCCAAAAACACCTCTAATCTGACCTTCTCTAGCTTTCCGAACTTTTTTTTAATTTTTGCCCAAATGACCCGGAAAGGAAGTGTGAGAAGCCGTAACATATCTATTCGGTATGAATGGTGGATTAGGGCTCTTCGAACCCTATACCTGCTGCCGTCCTCACCTGGGAGACAGCTATATTTCTCCGCACGTAGATGGAGTTCATCACCACCATGGCATCAAAAAGGCTGACTTCCCGGGCATTGATCAGGAATAGGGAGCTTTCACCCATGTCAAAACGTATCTTTTCTCCCTCCAATAGTCGTTCCAATCCTTCGATATTTGCCTCAAAAGTTACTAATTGGCGACTTAACACCTGGAAGTTATTGAACTGTTTCTCCAGATCTGCCACCAGTTTTTGAAAACGTAAGTCCCTTTTATAACTGGTGATGTTGATTTTTGCCTTGGTGACGCCCAACGCGCCTCTTTCCCTTCTCAAAAATAAAGGGGAGCTGATGGTGAGGCCCCATTTATAATTGTTCTCGAAAAAAGGAGCATGTTCCAGTTGGTTGAAGGTTTCAGAAAGAAAATTGTAATTGATTTTTACAATGGGTTTGAGCTGTTCGGCTCTCCATCTCCTGTCCACTTCAAGGTAATCCAGATCATAGTCCAGTAACCTTAGCTCGGGATGTTGGGCCAATATGGTCCGATACTCGCCCATATCGAAGGCATAGATCAAATCCTGGTCTATGGGCATGGGGATGGTACCGGGGCTCAGAAAAATAGGTGATTCATCGGTGTCCCAAAGGAATACGTTCAAATCTTGTGTACGGGCAAAGAAGGTGTTTTGAGCATCCTGAAAGTTGATCACCCGGTTAAGCACCTGCGTATAGGCCTCTACCGTGTCAATGGCTGGCAGGTCTCCCTGTTCAAAGCTGGACTTGATGCCCTCGAAGCGGATTTGGGCTAGCCTAACCCCTTCTTCATAAACGGCAAGGTTGGCATAGGCGCCTGCCCAGTCCCAATAGGCCCGGGTGGCGTCAAGGTAAAGTTCATTCAACATCAATCTTCTTTCCTCTTCAGTAGCCCTGGCAAAAATATCAGCCTGCCTTAAGGCGCGGCGGCGTGGGTCTATAAAGAGGCCCTGCCCCACGTTTACAGAAGCTCCCAAGGCCATCAAGCCACCTGAAGGCACATTATTTTCAGAGTTCAAATATGTCCCCCTGTTTTGCTCATAGACCCCCTTCAGTTCCACTCCAGCCATGGTAGGCACGATCACCCCCCCTTCTCTTTTGTTGTAATATTCGGTTTCGTTGAATTGTTTTTCATCGTGAGTCCCGTAGAGGATAGGGTCAAAACCTCCTCTGGCCATTCTCAGTTCCTGTCTACCTAGTTCCAGGTTAAGGTCCCCCTGCTTGGCCACGGGGTGGTTTAGCTGTACCCAGTCCAAAAACTGATCGTATTCCAACACCTCCTGGGCATGAAGTAGGTTTACATAGAGCATACTCAGCATCATCAGGAAACTTTTTAGGAGCTTTGAATAACAAAGTATGAAACGGGAAGGGTTGTTGATCATGCCTATTTCTGACTTGAATGCAATGTTTAGTTTTGAAGTTAATTATTTTCCTTTGGCCATTTCTTTGGATTCTTTGAGGGTATAGAAATCCGCAGGGAAACCGTTCATCTGTCGCCATACCTCATACCAAACGGGCACGTCATTTAACAGGGTGATTCCATCCGCTCCGGATCCAATTCTTATCGCATCCGGCCAGGGTTCCTCATCAGGATCCGGCACCACCAGGACCCTGTACTTGTTGTTTTTGCTGGTAAAATTATCGATGGCATAAATTCTCCCCCCAAATGTACCATTGGACAATTGGGGCCAGCCTGAAAAGACGATAGCTGGCCATCCATCGAAGATAAACCTCACCTTGTTACCTACCCTGATCAATGGGAAGTCTATGGGTTCCACATACATTTCCACGGCCAGGGAATAATCTTGAGGAAGGATACTTACGATTTCTGCACCTTCTCTAATGGTTTCTCCAATACCTACCTGTATGGCTTGGGTGACATAGCCCGATTGTGGAGCAAGCACATAGTACATGCCAGACCTGACAGTGTAATTCGAGAGTTGGTTTTCCAATTTGGTGAGAGTGGCTTCTGCCTCGTACTGATCCGAAAGTGCAGAATACCTGTCGGCATTTACCTTGGCCAATCTATCCCTAAAGTCATTATCGATGGCATTGAGCTCTATTTTTGCCGTGATTAGGTCGTTTCGACTACTTAGCAATTGGTTTTCCGCACTGATTTTCCTGGCCTGGGCTTCCTGCAGGCTAATGGTTCGGATTTCTAGATCGGTGAGGGACTTAAGCCCTTCTTCATAAAGCTTTTCCATCCGCCCAAACTGTCTCTCAGCCACGGTGAGGTTGACCTTGGCAGCTTCCAGCATGATACTGTCAGACTCCAGGCTTAACTGGGCTTGTTCGAGGCGGTTTTCGGCCTGTTCCCTTCTCAACCTGTTGTTTTCCGCCAAAGCTTCCAACTGATTTTCTTGAGCCCGCACCTTCTCTTCATAAGATCTAACCGAAAGGAATTTGGCATCTATTTGTAACTGTGTCCTGTCCAGTAGTTCGGGATCCATGTATTCGTCCTTGATTTCAGAAATATAGAGGATGGTGTCTCCTTTGTTGACAAAATCCCCCTCCTGTACGTACCACTTTT
>PXCO01000323.1 GCA_003565295.1 Cyclobacteriaceae bacterium | reverse complement strand
TTATATTGCTAATTCATCCAACCTTAAGCAGAAATGAACACTAACTTATACCAAGCTTTAATTTTCCTGACTTTGCTGGCTTGCACACCCGGAAGTCAGGCTCAAAACATCCCTAGTAAGGAATCCCAGATCAAAACCGCGGTATTGGCCGCCCCTGAGGAATCACGAGAAGGAGCAAAAGTGTATGGGTATGATGCCAAAGGAAATTTTGTCACCCTTCGTGAAGGGAGTAACGAGATGATATGCATAGCAGATGATCCCAATAACGAGGGGTTTAGCGTGTCTTGTTACCACCAGGACCTGGATGTTTTTATGGAAAGGGGCCGGGAACTTAAAAAAGAGGGCAAGTCCTTTCAGGAAATTTTCGACTTGCGGGAAGAAGAAGTCAAGAGCGGCAAGCTGAAAATGCCTAAGGACGGTGCAACACTTTACGTGCTCACTGCGGACGAGGAAAATTATCGCCCAGAGAGTGGGGAGGTGGACAAAACCTACCTGCGCTATGTGGTGTATATCCCTTGGGCTACCCAGGAAAGCACAGGGCTACCGCTTAGTGCAGAGGCTCCTGGGATGCCCTGGATCATGGATCCCGGCACCCACCGGGCACATATCATGATCAATCCCCCGAAGGAGGAATAAGGACTACCCTTCAAAGGAACCTTATCCCCCCTTTTAGCTTCTAGTTCTTAGCCCGGAATTTACTGTTTTCAGCATAAGGGAAAACCTGAGTTTGTAGCTGGATGTGTATTTCTAAAACCAAAGAGGGTTAAGAGTCTTTGGAAAGCAACACCTCCAAGACCAGATGAATTCGTGCCTGCATCCATGCTGTGGTATGTACAAAAGCCGACCAGGATTCATCCGTACAGGCTTCGGAGCGAAGTGCGTATTCGTTCCAATTTCCGACCACTTCGGAGGGTTTCCCTTCCAGAGGTAAGCATTCCCGCGCAGCAAAAATCTCCCTAGAGGCTGTTGCCCATAAGAATGTCAGGTCTTGGGTCATCTCTTCAAAGGCCATCATCAACTGCCATGCAGTATGATGATGGACCCCGTCTTTTTCAGAATGCCAGGTTCTTTCTCGAAAGTGTTGGACAACCTCCCCAGAAAACCCGTTTTCCGATAAACCCGGCAATGTGGCCTTGATTTCGTGGGGCATACGGTCTTCATCGGCATAGGTTGATATATCCAGATCTCTTGAGTAATTCTCATTGTCAAAGACTATCGCATAGAGCATGGCCTGATGAATCCAGTCGTGCATCACCTCCACCACTTGAACAAAATCCAACCATTCATTTTCCTCTGCTTCTTCCATGGCTCCCCTGAGCTCAGTCCATTCCCCACCTGAAATCCTATCTTCAAAATCCGGTACCAGCTCAGCCATGTCTTCTTTATCAGCAAAATATCTTGTTCAGGGATTTGGGGGTTCGGACTTATTCCACCCGAAAATCATCTATGTTGTCCTTGATTAATTTATCCCCTTCAAATGAACTCTCCCATTTTACACTTTTAAGTTGGAAGAAATTCCCATCCTTCACAAAGGCCACAGGCTGATCGTATGTTTTAAATGTGGCATTCTCTAAAATCACCCTATCAAATTGCTCCAAATTGAAAAATGATGAAGTTTGAGGAAGTACCCCCTCAAATCCTTTATATGACTTTCCAGATGCTTGTTCCGCAGAAAAGGAGGCATTTTTGATGGATAAATTAAATTGTCTTTCCTTATCACCACTTACGGTAAACCCTTTGACGACATCGGTGGCCTGAAGCCCCTCAAATTCTACTGTGGTAACTGGCATGCCCGTTTGCCACAGCCCCTTTGAGTGATGATAGTGATAGATATTGTCAACTTTACTAATCGTAACATCCTGAAT
The DNA here is from genome assembly GCA_003565295.1 of Cyclobacteriaceae bacterium. Lineage (GTDB taxonomy): Bacteria > Bacteroidota > Bacteroidia > Cytophagales > Cyclobacteriaceae > Pleomorphovibrio. The sequence goes on along the minus strand of PXCO01000323.1, from coordinate 3,009 downwards.
CTTCCAATTCCCGCTTTTTTTCTTTGGATCTTGGTCTTTTGGGGAAAAATGAACAAAAGCCGCCAACATATTATTCCTGTTTTGCGAGAGGTGTTTGAATTCGCCCGGCCCCCAAATTTGGCAACTTTCCACCTTTAGATTCAGACAGCCTAAACGAAAGCCATTACAAGAGGTATTTACCTTACAATTTGTAATGGTAAAATTTTCGTTGTCGTTTCCCGCAAAACAATCATCACCCGTCCTGAAATCACAGTCACTAACCTCAAAATTTGAACAAAAACGGGTATGGAGGCCATCATGCCCCCCTCTTATCTTCACACCCCTTACTTTTGCTCTATCACAATACCTACAATTGATGGCCCAATTGGCACTGTTGACTATGGTGATATCCTCAATTTTTATGTCACTGCAATTTGTCAGCCTTATGGCATGGGGGCCCCGAAAACCTTCTTCCCCATTGGGATTACGACAATTTACCCCATCAATTACCCCTTTTCCCAAAATAGCGATATTGGTAAGGCTGTCTCCTGTGATGAGTCCTTCAGTCCATTTACCCGTTCCATAGTCCATGTAATTTTCACTACCTTCTAAATAGGAACCCTCCTCAAGCACCAGGTGTACGTTACTTCGGAGTTTTAGGCCACCTGTCAGGTATTTACCTGCCGAGAAAACCACCTCCCCTCCCCCAGCTTTAGCACAGGAGTCAATGGCATATTGAATTTGAGAGGTAACCAGTCCCTCCTGATCCGGTTGGATTTCGATTCTGGAGGAATTTTGGCTGTCCCGATGGCCACTGCAAAAGCACATCAAACCTGAAATGACACAAACATAAACATAGCGGAAGAGTATATTTAGGGAAAGCTCAAGTTTGGGATGCAGCAGGGCGAGATTCTTTACTATCTTCATGACTATTGGATTTGAGTTATTATGGATCAAGGGTCAATCTAATGGGAAATTGTTTTTTAAGATATTGTCCTGTGGGTTCCTATCCGCCTCAATCACATAACTTCCTAACACTAGCGCATCTAAACCCGTGGAGAAAAAGCAGCGCAGAGCATCTTCAGGTGAACAGACAATGGGTTCCCCCCTCTGATTAAAACTGGTGTTAAGTAATAACCCGTGACCTGAAATTCCCTTATACGTCTTCAATAAAGCATGTAATTTTGGATTTTCTCTGGAGGAAACGGTTTGTACCCTGGAGGAATCATCCACATGGGTGATGGCAGGAAAGCAGGAATGAGAATCAAATCCACCTTCCAATAATTTATCCAAATTTGACAGTGGTTTAATGGGGTTTCGGTATTTCTCCAAAAGGGAATAGGTGAACAGCATAAAAGGGCTTGGCATTGGACAATCAAAATAATCACAAGCATCTTCCTCCAACACGCAGGGAGCAAAGGGCCGAAAACCTTCCCTTTTTTTCACCATGATATTGACCTTTCTTTGCATGTCCGAAAAAGTAGGGTCTGCCAAAATACTTCTATTCCCCAAAGCCCTAGGGCCAAACTCCATCCTGCCTTGAAACCAGCCGACCACCTTTCCTTCCCTTAGCCAACCGCCCACTTTTTGACATAACAATCCAAAATCCGGGTAGAAAGCATAATGGCTGGTAAATTTCTTAATGGCTATTTGGCATTGTAAATCAGAATAAGATGGGCCGAGGAAAGTAGTATGTTTGTAATTTGATGACTTATGAAAAGCTGTGTTTTGTGTAGTAGAAAGATGCCATGCGGCCAAGGCAGCACCCAAGGCCCCTCCTGCATCTCCCGAGGCCGGCTGAACCCAAATATTTTTAAAGGTTTTGGATTTCAATATGCTTGAATTACAGACACAATTGAGTGCTACTCCTCCAGCCATGCATAGATTTTCCGAACCTGTTAATTTTCTGAGGGTATCCACCAACTTCAACATGACTTCTTCCAAAACTAGTTGAGAAGCCATAGCAAGTTGCATACTCTCTTTGGTCATTTCACTGTCAAACTCCCTTCTCGCAAACCCAAAAATCTTTTCCCATTTACTATCATGGGTCATTTGCAAACCAGTGGCAAATTTGAAAAACCTCATGTTGAGCAAAAAAGAACCATCTTCCCTGATGTCTATCAGATGTGTTTTTATCTGATCCACTAGTTTCTTCACGGCGGGGTCTTTTGGATCGGCATAGGGGGCCAGTCCCATAAGCTTGTATTCGCCGCTGTTGACCCTAAAGCCAGCGTAAAAGGTTAATGAGGAATAAAGTAACCCCAAAGAATGCGGAAAGCGCTGTTCGCTCAAAATTTCTATGCCTTCATGGCTCCCTCTAGCCAAACTCAAAGTGGTCCATTCGCCTACCCCATCTGCAACCAAAATAGCGGACTCCTTAAAAGGAGAGGGGTAAAAGGCACTGGCAGCATGGGATAAATGGTGCTGGCTAAAGGCTATCGGGCAGTCAAAATCACCTATTTGTTGCATCCAGCCCTTAAGATTTCTTTTCATAAAAAGTTTTTCTTTGATCCAAAGAGGCATTGCCCTTCTAAACCCAGGAAATCCTGAAGGGGCAAAAGCATGATAAGTCTCCAAAAGCCTTTCGAATTTTAAGAATGGTTTTTCGTAAAAAATTACCTTGTTCAGTTCTTTAATCGTCAACCCAGCTTCTGCCAGAACATACCTAATGGCTTGTATCGGGAAAGTGGCATCATGTTTTATCCGGCTAAACCTTTCTTCTTGTGCTGCTGCAACCAACTCCCCGTCTACAAGCAGGGCAGCTGCACTATCATGGTAAAAAGCAGAAATTCCCAATATGACTGTCCTACCGTTCATTTTCTAAAAAACGGCATATATAAAGGGGGCAAGTGCACTTCCTCCTGTCAGGGCCATCAGCCCTCCCAGCAACAATAAAATCAGTAGGAGAGGCAAAAGCCAGTAGATTTTCCGCTTTCTCACAAATTCCCAAAATTCCTTGATAAATTCCATAGTATGATCGCTTAGAATTGACGCTTTAAATCATCATCTGAATAGAGGTGTCTCACCTTT
>PXCO01000246.1 GCA_003565295.1 Cyclobacteriaceae bacterium | reverse complement strand
GGCAAGATAGGGGAAGACCAGGTACAGGATTATGCCGAAAGAAAAGGGGTAAGCAAGGAACAGGCAGAGAAGTGGTTGTCGCCTAATTTGGCCTATACCCCCAAAGTCCTTCAACCCGTAGGCGGATAATTTAACTTTCCAACATTTTTAATCATTCGAAAAACAGGTAGGAATAGTAGAAGTTCATGGGGAGCCCATGCAATAAATAATATGAAAGTCACTGAATTTATAACGCAAGCAGATCGAACCTTATTTTCATTTGAGATACTACCACCACTAAAGGGGCAAAGCCTTAAGGCCATGCTTGAGGGCATTTCCCCATTGATGGAATTCAACCCACCCTTTGTGGATGTCACCTATCATAGGGAGGAGTTTATCTACCGCAAACACGAAAACGGACTCATGCAAAAGGTAAGCACCCAAAAACGGCCCGGAACGGTAGGCATATGCGCCGCACTGATCAACCGCTTCCATGTGGAACCTGTACCCCATATTCTCTGCGGTGGCTTTACCAGGGAGGAAACCGAAAACGTGTTGATAGACCTTGAGTTTATTGGCGTCAAAAATGTACTGGCACTAAGGGGGGACGCCCCCAAGGCAGAAGGGAGGTTTACGCCGGAGGATGGGGGGCATAGCTATGCCTGGCAGCTTGTGCAGCAGATCCACAACATGAACCGGGGAATTTACCTGCACGATGAGACGGAAATTGGTTTTCAAACCGACTTTTGCATCGGGGTAGCCGGCTATCCAGAAAAGCATTTTGAAGCCCCAAGTTTAACATTGGATCTGAAACATCTGAAAGCCAAGGTAGAGGCAGGTGCAGAATACATCGTCACCCAAATGTTTTTTGACAATCAGCGCTATTTCCAATATGTGAAAATGGTAAGGGAGGCCGGTATAGACATACCTATCATCCCCGGACTTAAACCAATTACCACCCTTTCACAAATCAAAAACCTCCCCAGAATATTTTATTTGGATTTCCCGAAAGAATTGATGGTGGAGCTGGAAAAGTGCAAGACCAATGCGGATGTAAAGCAAGTTGGAATAGAATGGGCCATTCACCAAAGTAAGGAGTTGATCCAGGCCGGGGCACCTTCCCTGCACTACTACACCATGAGCAAGGCTGACGCTACCTATCGAGTGGCTAAGGAGGTTTTTTAACCTATTTCATTGAGCCCCCTTCTGTAGACTAACCTATCCCTATCCTCAGTTTAATCGATAAACATATAGAATATAAAAGGATTTTTTTATCTATTATTCTTTTTATACCTTTGTGGCTCTTTCAACAAATCCTACTTCATAATCATGACAGAAGACCAAAAAAACATCATCACGGCCACAGTACCGGTGCTTAGGGAGCATGGAGTCGCTTTAACGACTCATTTTTATAAGCGGATGTTTTTACACCATCCCTCCTTGAAAAACATTTTCAACCTTTCTAACCAAAAAAACGGAAAACAACAACAGGCTTTGGCATTGGCGGTACTGGCTTATGCGGAGCACATATCCGGTCCAGCGGTACTTCTTCCTGAGTTGGAAAGAATCGGTCACAAACACGTAAGCCTGGACATTCGACCTGAACATTACCCTATAGTGGGTAATCATCTTTTGGCCTCCATAAAGGAGGTATTGGGCGAGGCAGCCACTCCTGACATCCTGGATGCCTGGGAAGCAGCCTATAACCAATTGGCAGACCTGATGATAAAGGTAGAAGGAGGAATGTACGAAAAAGCACGGAATAGCCCCGGAGGTTGGACAGGATGGAGACCTTTTGTTGTCACCAAAAAGAAAAAGGAATCTGAAGAGATAACCTCTTTCTATCTCAAACCTAAGGACGGCGGACAGGTGCTCAAGCATACTCCAGGGCAGTTCATTAGCTTGAGGTTAAATCTTCCGGAGCTGGGGTTGAACCAAGCCCGTCAGTACAGCATTTCAAGTATACCCGATCCTTCATTTTATAGGATCTCGGTAAAAAAAGAAAAGGACAAACACCTCAATATAGACGGTTTGATCAGCAATCACCTTCACCTGAACATCAATGAGGGGGATGTGGTAGAGCTAACGGCCCCCGCAGGAAACTTTACCCTTGGGAAAAAACTGGATTCGCCCACCACTTTCATCAGCGGTGGAGTGGGCTTAACCCCACTAATGAGCATGCTGTTAAGTGCTTCTCAACAGAATCCCGATCATTCTTTGACTTGGATCCATTCATGCAGAAATGAGCAGGTACATGCGTTCAAGGAACCATTACAGGAAATCTTTGAAGGTCATCCACAAATTAGCAGTCATGTCTTTTATGATGAACTAAGGGAAGGGAACCAAAAAGAGGGAATAAATAAGGGCCCAATGAACCTAAGGGGTATTGCCGGACTCCCAAAAGATGGTAAATACTATATTTGCGGACCTGCTGGTTTTATCAAAAAGCACCGAGATGACCTAGTGGAGTTGGGCGTTCCTGAGTCATCTATTGAATTTGAGGAATTTGGGCCACAATTATTGCATTTGAATTAAGCACTGAATAAACTTGTTTCTGCAAGACAATTTCGGCTTGCTTGATCCAAAAGTTGTTCAATTTGGCTATCCGGTATACGTTAAAACCACTTAAAAATGATGGAAAACTCCCATAGGTTTTTCATCATTTTTTGTTTTTTGGCCAAACAAATACCATGACAATTGCCCGGTCTTTTCCGTGACCACTAAATCATTTCCAAAATTTAAACCCTAGCTAAAGGAGAAAAATGTAGTCTAATGCCAAGACCACAGGTGGTACCCCAAAACCTTTTTCCCCACAAAACAAAAACTTCAGTCCACCCTATACATACCATTATCCATTGATGTTGAAAAGGCACTTTCTCTAGATTGGGTATAATCTCATTCCCAATAGCCCATCGGATATGATATTTCCCATTCTAAATTCCATTGAACATTTTTTCACCGAGAAAAATCTAAATCACTATATTCATAATCTTTTATTGACATTTTTATACAACCAATGACTAAACATTATGAATTTCACGATTCACCAGTTACAGCTATTCCTCAAAGTCACGGAAACCACTAGCATAACAAGGGCGGCAGAAGAAATGTACATGACCCAACCAGCGGTATCGGTACAACTGAAAAAATTTCAGGATCAATTCGAAGTCCCACTCACCGAAGTAATCGGAAGAAAACTGTATGTTACCGAGTTTGGAAAAGAAGTGGCCATACTTGCCCAAAGGGTACTCCTGGAACTGGACCAGATTAATTTCCGTACCCAATCCTATAAAGGCTTACTCATTGGAAAACTTGTCATATCATCCGTATCTACCGGCAAATATGTAATCCCTTATTTTTTGTCAAGTTTTTTAGAAAAGAATGCTGGAATTGATTTGGCCTTGGACGTCACCAATAAACGTAAGGTGATCGATGACCTCCTGCAAAACAAAGTGGATTTTGCCTTGGTATCTGTACTTCCAGAAAAGCTGGAACTGGAGGAAGAGTTTTTGATAGAAAATAGACTATTCCTTGTAGGGAGAAAGCAGCAAAAACACGAGAATAAACCTTTGATTTATAGAGAAGACGGCTCTGCAACAAGGATTGCCATGGAAAAATATTTTAATAGTGACACTGTAAAGCACAGAAAGAGTATTACCCTTACCTCCAACGAAGCGGTCAAGCAGGCTGTAATGGCAGACATAGGGATTTCGCTTCTACCGCTGATCGGTATAAAAAATGAGCTTTTGAACAAGCAGCTACATATATTGGAGGTAGACGATTTACCAGTAATCACAAGTTGGCGTATAGTTTGGCTAAAGGGAAAAAAATTAACCCCTGTTGCTCAGGCTTTTCTAGATTTTGTAAAAACAAACAAAACGGAAATAATCAACACCCATTTTAGGTGGTATTTGGAATATGAATGACACCTAAAGGTGAAATTCTGTGTGAAAGGGCCAAAGTGCTTTCTCAAAAAACATTGGTGAAATCATCGGTTATTCCTAAAGCATTTATTCGGTATAGATATCCTTTATATCACCTGTTCCAAAGGAATGAAAGACTTCAAGTGATCGCAGGAGGTATAGCTCCGCAGTAGCTGGCCTTTTCAATTATTTTTAGTTAACTTCCCATTTTCCTCTAAACATTAAACCTCCTCTAAATAGTAGAGGTTGAACAAGTGCACAACTCCTTCATCTGCCTTTAACATCACTCGAAATGGCCAAACACGACAGTAAGCAAAACCGAAGAAAATTCCTGAAACATTCAAGTCTATTGGGAACCTCACTTTTTCTAGGATCCCGCTTTGCATTTGCTGGGGAACCAATAAGTGACAGGAAGGTCAGAATAGGGGTGGTAGGCGGAAGGTTCGGGGCCAGCTTCTATTTTCATGAACACCCCAACTGTAAAGTGGAGGCAGTAAGTGACTTACGAAAAGACCGTAGAGAGCATTTAATGCAGGTATACGGGTGTTCAAAAAGCTATGATTCACTTGACACCCTTTTGAAAGACCCGAGGGTGGAGGCTGTATTCCTTGCGACACCGGCCCCAGACCATGTGGATCATACCATCGCCAGTCTGGAAGCCGGTAAACATGTACTCTGTGCCGTTCCAGCCGCCTTGGAACTAGAGGATTGCCAGAAATTGATTGAGGTGGTAAAAAGTACTGGCCTAACCTATATGATGGCTGAAACGAGTACTTTTCATCAAGTGGTTTTATCTGCACAAAAGTACCACCGTGAAGGTAAATTTGGTGAAATATTCAGGGTGGAAGCCCAATACCACCACCCCGGTCTGGAAGAGCTCTATTTTGAAGAAGGCAAACCCACTTGGAGACATGGGTTGCCCCCTATGCTATACCCCACCCACTGTACTTCCTATCATATTTCCGTTACCGGGGAGCGGTTTACGCAGGTGAGTTGCCTAGGTTGGGGGGACCAAAGCGAAGCACTCAAGGGTAACCCCTACCAAAACCCTTTCTGGAATGAAACGGCTCTTTTCAAGACAAACAAGGGTAATACCAGCAACATCTCCATCTGCTGGAGGGGGGCTTTAATGGGAACAGAAAGAGGGGAATGGCATGGCAATAAGATGAGCCTTTACGGGAAAGATCCCAATGGGCTACCGGAGGTGAAAATCAACGCAGCAGAGGAATTGGCCAAAGACGATGGGGGATTCGTTTATAGAAAAGCAGAAATGGAGACCTACAAACAACCAAGGTGGTACGAAACGGATATGTTACCCTTACCATTAAGGCATAGCAGTGGTCATGATGGTTCACATACTTTTATAACTCATGAATTTATAGATGCAATCGTAAACAACCGAAAGCCACAGGTGGATATCCATGAGGCCCTTGCCTACACGGTACCTGGAATAGTAGCCCACCAATCCGCTTTAAAAGGGGGTGAAAGTATGAGTATCCCCACTTTCGATGGATAGACCCATGCAACATTCTGGTTAACTACTGTGGCAAGGTCCACAGCAATAATAACACCCATCTGCATTCTTAAAGGCTTCCTTAGCTTTTTGAAGTGCATCCTGACATCTTGAAAACTTCCCTAAGAAGCCACGATTGTCATCATCGGGAAGATATTCACAGTTTTCGGTATGTACTTCATGATCCCCATTGGGTTGAGCCTTGGTATTGACATAATACTTTTCAAACATTACGTGTATAAAATTGATACATCTTTAAGATACAAAAAATCCTTTACATCAAAAAATGCTGCTATGCGGTCACCTTTTATCTCCCTGTTTTGTCCCACCTATTTTGCCTGCATTTATCTTTAAGAAACGGATAATTTAATTTTCTGGCTGATATTATTTGGAATACAAAAACTAATATTAATTAATAAAGTTTTTGGAATGCTTTTTGAACCTTTATCTTATTGAAAAGCAATAAATCTTAACCCAAAAAAACAGAAAGTCATGTCCATTGTAAAAGTAATTGAAGTAATAGCTAGTTCGGAAAACAGTTTCGAGGATGCCGTGCACAACGCCTTAAAAGAAGCTTCCAAATCAGTGAAGAATATCGATTCCATATATGTTAAGCATTTCAAAGCAAATGTGAAGGACAATAAAATTATCTCTTATGGGGTAAACGCCAAAATTTCCTTCAGGGTGAATGAATCTTAACGATTCAAAGAACAAGAGACCACAGCCGACGGAGAATCAGAAGATAGAAGACAAATATCGATTGGCTTTCTGTCGGTATATTGTAAACCACCTACCCCATATTAATCTCGGTATCCGGAAGATGGAGAATCAAAATTCATCCACCAGGGCCACTTCTGCATGGCTGGAAATCAAATACTTCCTTCCATTGCTAAGTTCCTGACAAAGTACCCTGGTTCTCTTGGTTTCGAGTTTTTTGAACACCCTGGCCTTTATCTCAAAAGCACTGCCCACCCTTATGTCGCCCAGAAAAACCAAACCTGGGCCTTGATTAACTGTGTCATATTTTTTAAGTTCCTTAGCCAGAAAAAAATCAGCACCAGCACTTGCCTTAGGGTTAGCCATATGCCTTTTGAGCGGGATCAAAACGTCGTATGGAAAAACCCTTACCGTCAATACGGGAGCCATGATGGACTGAAAGGCCAGTTTCCATTCCACACCATGGGGTTTCTTGCCCATCCCGTATTTGGCATAGACACGATGGTGGGCAACTTCATGAAGATAAGTAATAAGGAACTGATAAATATTAAGGTCGTGATTGATACTGATTTTCTGGAAAGACCTGCCCCTGAGAAAGTTGAAATCACCAAGTTTAGTACTTCTGGAACTGGTAATGGTGAGCCGAAAGGGGTCCGCTTTCCATACTTCATAACAATAATCAAGGGCACTTTCAGGCACCCTGCCCCTTAAAGACCCTGTCAAGGTTTCTTTATTCACGGATAAGACAAATAAGGATTTCTTTTCAAAGATAGAATATTTTATCAGATTGGCAGAATGGTGTTGGCTACCTAGTGTCACGTTAGGAATAAATTGACGGCCGGATACCTGCAGAGTAACTTGTGTACTGCGGAGGTCCTATGCGAATATCTGCGGAATCTGCGGGAGCTATTGGTCCATAGTTTGGTTAACATAACAATGGTAAATAAAACAGCTTCAAAGAATAACCAATAAACCAAAGGAAGATATAATCCACTTACCACCAATCAAAAAACTAATTTTACCAAACTTTTTTCTAAAAGTTTCCCTTATAAGAGGCTAGATAAAAGAATTGGCAAGTTTTTGGTAGTTAACCACCTGCAGGTTTGATATGGCGATAGAACACCAAATTTCAAATCGGAAAACTAATGTGATGGAAAACAGGTAATTCAGTAAAAAATCAAGATGGTTTGTATCATTTTCTATAAAACCTCCGTCCAGAGAAAAAGCCAACATTTAACACCATAAAAATGAAAAGATCCATCTCGGTCATCATACCCAATTTTAATGGGAAGAAACTTTTAGAAGAGTACTTGCCCTATACCATTAGGGCAATGGAGAAAGCGTCTGTGGACTATGAGATAATTGTGGTAGACGATTCATCGAAGGACGATTCTATTATCTTTCTGGAAAAAAATTATCCCGGTGTTCGGGTCATCATCAATCCCGCCAACAAAGGGTTTTCATATGCCTGCAACAGAGGCATGTATGCTGCCAAAAAAGAGCTGCTCTTTTTCCTGAACTCCGATGTGATGCTGGATGAACATTACTTTGAGGGACTTTGGAAGTATTTTGAAAAAGAGGACACCTTCGGGGTTATGGGCAAGATACTGGAGATGAACAGTGAAAAAATTGAAGTTGCAGCTCGCTCACTGAACCATATTGGCTTCAAGTTCAAGACCAACAAACTCTTCTACCAAAGGGGAGGAAAGGAATACACACCAACTGCATTCCTATCAGGTGCAAATGCTCTAATAGATGCAGAGAAGATCCGGACACTGGGAGGCTTTGACGAAATTTTCTCCCCCTACTACAGCGAGGATTTGGATCTTGGTTTAAGAGCATGGCGAGTGGGCTGGAAATGCTACTATGACCACTCCTCGACCTGTTATCACAGGGGCTCGTATACCACCAAGACACAATGTAAAAAAACTCAGGTTAAACAAATTTACTTCAGAAACCGATTTGTGGTGCACGCCATACACCTGGATGGGCACTATTTGAAACTTTGGTTTGTTCAGGTGTTGTTATTTGAAGTCATTCCCAAATTGCTGATGGGAAAACATTGGTACCTGAACAGCTACATTTCCTTTTTAAAGCAGTCGGAAGCCATCAAAGATTCCAAAAAAAGGCTAACTTACCTCATGAAAGAAAGGAACAGCAGCATCTCCCTTTTTGATCTCAAAAGGCGGGTGGATAAGGACCTTTCCCAGAAGAAGTTGGTTTGGCTATAAGAAAAAGCGTTTCGATTTCATGCATACTTATTTCAGGCTGTTATCCTTTGCGAAGCCTATAGAAAAATACGCCATCCCCTATGTGATATTCACAATTTTGGCGGTAATATTTAACACCTTAAACCTGGCTTTGTTAGCGCCACTACTCAGCACCCTGTTTGAGGATGGGGAAATGGAAGTGGTGGCTCCAGCAAAGGGTCTGGATATCATGGGCCATTTTAATTATTACACCCACTACATGCAGCAGGAGTTCGGGGGCTACGAGGCCCTCAAGGTGGTCTGTCTGGTAATCGTGTTGTCCGTGCTGCTCAGCAACTCATTCAGGTACCTCTCTCAACGGGTGATGGAAAACCTTCGCATACACACCCTGCTCAATCTAAGGGAAAAGGTCTTCGATAATGTGATGAACCTGCAAGTGGAGTATTTCAACAATCAACGTAAAGGGAATATCATTTCGAAAATAGCTTCCGACGTACAAGTGGTGCAGTACAGTGTGACCAGTACCTTGCAAGTGCTTTTCAAAGAACCCTTGCAATTGATAGCTTACCTCTTAATCCTGTTCGCCATTTCCTACAAACTCACGCTATTCGCAATGCTGGTGATCCCCATATCCGGATTTGCCATTTCCAAGATTGTGAAGCGGTTGAGAGCACAGGCCACTGAGGCCCAAGAAAGATATGGACTGATGATCAGCCTCTTAGACGAGGCCCTTTCTGGGGTAAAGATCATTAAAGCTTTCAATGCCACCGATAGGATCAAAAAAAAGTTCAACGATGAAAATAGGGAATATTCGGCTTTGGGAAGAAAGATGGCCTATCGCCAACAGCTTGCTTCCCCTGTGTCTGAAACACTGGGAGTGATGATGGTGGCCCTTATCGTACTCTATGGCGGATCCTTGGTAATGCAAAACCAGTCCGACTTATCTGCGGCGGAGTTCATCACTTATATAGCGATTTTTTCCCAAATCATGAGGCCGGCAAAAGCCATTACCGAATCGTTCAGCACCATTCACCAAGGCATAGCGGCCGGGGAAAGAGTATTAAAACTCATCGATGAAAAACCTGCCATCACCGATCAGCCAAACCCCATAGTATTAAAAAGCTTTGAAGAAAGCATCACCTTTAAAGACGTTCGCTTCACATATGGTGACAAAGATGTACTGAAGGACATCAACTTTGAGGTACCCAAAGGAAAAACCATTGCCCTTGTAGGCCCTTCGGGGGGTGGAAAAACCACACTTATGGACCTGATTCCCCGCTTCCTGGAGGTGAGCGGAGGACAATTGCTGATCGACGGAAACGACATTAAAAACATCCAAATGGACTCCCTGAGGGCACATATTGGCATAGTGAACCAGGAATCCATCCTTTTTAACGAGAGCATCCGCAACAACATCGCCTTCGGCAACCCTAAAGCTACGCTGGAAGAAGTGGAAAAAGCGGCAAGGATTGCCAATGCACATGAGTTCATCACCAAAGCCCCGAAAGGATATGACACCAATATGGGGGACCGGGGTGTGAAATTCTCCGGGGGCCAAAAACAACGTATCTGCATTGCCAGGGCCATACTGAAAAACCCCGCCATCCTGCTGCTGGACGAAGCCACTTCCGCTTTAGATACAGAATCCGAGAAACTGGTGCAGGATGCCCTAAACCGATTGATGAAAAACCGGACCACACTGGTCATCGCTCATCGCCTGAGCACCATACAAAGTGCCGATTGGATCATTGTGTTGGACAATGGCAAAGTGGTGGAAGAAGGCACCCATCAACACCTACTTTTGAACGAGGGCGTTTATAGAAAACTAGTGGAAATGCAGGAGTTCACCACTGCCTAAATTGAAATGAAACAGCCTCCCCTAGTCTCTATTGCCCTTTGCACCTATAACGGTCAGGCACACATTGCCGAACAACTAGACTCTCTTGTAAACCAGTCCTACAGCACCACGGAAATCGTAGTGGTAGATGACCGTTCCAAGGATGACACGGTGAAAATCGTGCAGCAGTATAGGGAAAATCATCCCCAGATCCAATTAACCATCAATCCCAAAAACCTGGGGTACCAAAAGAATTTCGAGAAAGCTTTCAGCCTTTGCAAAGGAGAATATATCCTTCCCTCCGACCAGGACGACATATGGTCGTTGGAAAAGGTTGAGGAATTAATAAAAAATGTCGGGGATCATCTGCTCATCTACCATGACTCCGCGTTTGTCTCGGCAAGAGGTGAACCCATAGGAATGAAAATGTCTGACATGTTGAACATGGTGGAAGGGGGCGATCCAATCCCATTTCTATTTTATAACTGTGTGTCAGGCCACAGCATGATGTTTTCCCGCAAATTGCTGCCCCATGTGCTGCCCTTGCCCCAAAAAGGGGTGTACGACCATTACATAGCCTTTGTGGCTACCTCCCAGGGGAAAATCAAATATTTCCCGGAAGCCCTGGTAAAACACAGGCAGCATGAAGGAAATGCCACTGATATCCTGGGCAGGAAAAGGATAAGGAGCAGTAAAAGGGTAACCCTGGAAAGAATGCACAGGGAAAACCAATGGCTAAAAATATGTTCAGAAAAAAAACCGAATGATGCCGGCCAATTGGCAAAGGAACTGTACGAAGCAGGGAAAAAAAGAACCAAAAACTTCATCAACCCCAAGTTTGCCTACCTGGTATTCAGGAACCAAGAAAGACTAATGTACATTCCCAAAAACAAAAGCTTTAAAACTTTAAGTTTTGCGATAAGACAAATATGGGGGGCAAAAGCCAAATCCTTATGGAAAAGGAATTGAAAAAATCATCTACTTCCTAAAAAGGCCTTTACAGTTTTTACATGCATACTTAGGTAAGTAAGAAAGCTTAAGGTCTTCAATTCCCCCAAACGTAAAACCATAGCAGCTTTCATTATGGAGATATGATGACGAAAAGTATTTAAAAAAAACCTAAAGGTTTCCTTTTCACAAAATACTTTCTCTTTTTTACTAATGGTACCTACAGTAAGGGGCAGAAACCCTCTCCATTTATGATGGACGAGTAAGGAACTTTCGAGCCATTCCACATTCAAGGACCCTTCAGAAAAATGCTCCATCAAAATCAGGTAGGTGACCGCTACCTTATACTTCCTGCCAATCGCAATAGAAATATCTATATCGTAGGCATGAAAGCCCCTGAGCAAAGCTTCATCGAAGGGTATTTCCTGGAGAATGGATTTCCTGGACGCCAAAAAAAAGCCATCCACGCATACCACCCTGGCCAACTCCTCATTATCGGCGTTGCTATACTGAAGCGCAGAAGGCTTTTTGGAGGAAGGATAGTGCTGGATGAAATTCATTTTGGCAAACCGGTCAGCAAGGCCCTGAGCACCCCATCCGGAGAGCATCTTTGGTTTATGCGCAGAACCTGCCACACCCAATAACCCCATTTCCGGGTCAGAGAAATGGTCCAATAAATACTTGCCCCAATTAGGGGTGTTAAATTGAACGTCCTCGTGAACGAAACAGACCTGCTCATAGCGAGCCGATTCCACACCTTGATTATATACTGCCGCGAGACCCTTAGCCAATTTCCGGTTGTCAATAGCCAAAATTTCGTAGGGCACACCAATGGTACCCCTGATATTCTCCGAGATTTTCTCAAGCAGAACGGGATTAACCGAACAAATTACAATACTGACCATAGCTGCTGTTGATGGGGAAGAGGGTCAAGTCCAAACAAGAGGGTTTCCTCAGGATGGGGAGGCAAATTTAGCGCAAAAAATGGAAAGAGCCATGTCGAAGCTTTCGCATAAAAGGAAGTTATCGAGGAAGGGCTTTTGTTGCACAAAGGATTCCCGGATATGATAGCGGAAGCCTTCCTCCCCCATAAGTTCCAGCAATTGGTGTAGACTCTGCCCCTTCTTTACGTGGTTGTGGTACTCAAAATAAATATGGCTGACCTGGGAGAGCTTCCCTCTGCAAGCCGTCAACACCTCGTTTTCCGCCCCTTCAATATCCAGCTTGAGCAACTCCACCCTGGTGTTCAAAAAATCACCTAAGGCAATTCCGCTAACCTTTTGAATAGCATTATCTGAATTAAAAAAAGGATAACTTACCCGCCCTCCCATTCCACCGTCCGAATGGAAAAGCAGCTCCTTTTCCTCCACCCAAAGTGCCTTTTGGTGAAGTTCCACATTTTTAAGACCAAAAACGGCTACATTTTCTTGAAGGATATCGAACACCTGCCTTTCAGGTTCGAAGGCAATCACATGATGATTGGGATAATTAAGGCTGAAGTACAGCACACTAAGTCCCATATTGGAACCCCCGTCCAAAATAATACCCCCCTGTTTTGATTCAGGTTGGAATTTGAGGGTCTCATCGGTAAAATACTTTCTGAAGGTAGACAAAAATCCAGAGGCATGATGAAACCTGAAGGGTTTGTTGAAAACATGGGCAATACCACCTGCAGCATCGGGCAAGTTTCCAATCCTGGATAATTCCCTAATCAGGGAATCTGCATTCCTCCTTTTCCTACCTGAGGAGAAAATTCGTGAAAAATTCATCGAGTGTCAAATTAAAAACAGATATTAAATAGTGTATCAAACAATTAATGCTACAAAATTAATAACATAGTGAAAAGAAAAAAGTATTTCCCAAAGCAAATCTATGAAATGCAGCAAGTTAATTCACCAACCATCCTTTTATCCCCTCAGTAGTATCAACGAACAACCGCCCTTTGTACTTACCAAGCACTTTTGCAGTCCCCTGTAAGAGCTCTCCACTTAACCCTTGCTGCCAGTCCCATTCCAGCAACAGCGTATCATCAGCCGAAACGTGCACTTCTTCTAGGGGTTGAGGGTCCAATTCCAATAGCTCTCCGAAGACAAAACCTGACTGACCATCAGGAAGCTCCACCCTGACCCAATTTAAAGACTTTCCGAGTATCTTTAAAGGAGTGTTTCGCTCCATACTACCCAATTTTTCTGAATTTAAATCCGGTCTCGCCCTATAGTTAACCCTCTCCCTGTCCACCAATGCAAACCGACTTATCTCTTCGGTACCCCTTAAAGGCATATCTGGGGCAGCAGCAAAGGAACTCAAAAAAGGAAGCGGGTTCACTGCTCCTTTTCCGGACCGGTAAATCCCAAAATGGAGATGCGGTAGGGTAGTGAGGGCATTTCCGGTATTTCCCACATAGCCCAAGGTATCTCCCCGCACTACACGCTGCCCTACCTGTACAGCCTGACTGTCCAGGTGAGCATAGTATTGGGAATGGTTAAAATCACCATCATAAAGCCATACGACTTTCCCCCCCAGCCTGTTGGTCCCCACTCTCCGAACCCTTCCACTGGAGGCTGCCAAAACAGGGGTACCCCTGGGTGCAAAAACATCAATGCCTTCATGCCGCCTACCCCCACCGTCCCTGGGGTCCCCCCAAAAGCTACCAATATGTTCACTTGTCTTACCAGGTATGGGAAAAGACAACACCCCCTTGGTTTCAAGTTTAAGCTGCACCACGCCTCCCGCCAACAACTCAGGCTGTATGCGAAGCACCTGTCTACCGGAATTTTTCACCACATAACTTGCCTCATGCGTACTGTCCGTGGAAAGCAGCCGTTCAAACTCCAAATTACTCTTGTCCCAGGCAAACAGGTCCATAAAAAAAGGGAGATCAGGAGGCATAGCATCCGCAGAGACCAGAATCTCCTCCCCTTCTCTGGCAAAGAAATATATGAAGACCGCAGAGGGCCGTTGAGGGTCGAAGTAGAAATGCTCTATATGGGGCAAATCAACTTCCAGGGAATCGGGTCTGGGCCTACCTGCCTCCCTCCAAGCCCTTACCATGTGTGCATTTTTCAGAGGAGATTGCTCCAAAGCATCCAGATAAGTTTCATAGGGGGTACGCTTTTTAAATACCTTGTCCACCCTAAAGCCGTTGCAGGCCGAAAATGAAAAGGCAAAAAAGAGTAACAGTAGGCATCCATTTTGAGGCAATAAGTCCATAAAGCCTCCAAACGTCCCCTCTGTGAATTTCTTATTATAAGGTTTTCTGTTCTTGATGGATACCTTCTTTAATTTCTTCAATAAGTTTTCGGTTAAAAGCGGGAAGATCATCGGGCGTCCTTGAGGTCACCAGCCCCTGCTCGCACACACACTCCTCATCCATCCAGATCGCACCGGCATTGATAAGGTCGGTTTTGATAGAATGAAAGGATGTGAGTTCCCTTCCTTCTATGGCATCGGTCTCAATCAGCACTTGAGGGCCATGGCAAATGGCTGCCACCGGCTTCCCCTGTTTGAAAAAGTCGGTGATAAAATCCACGGACAACTTGCACCTGCGCAAGCGATCCGGGTTAAGGACCCCTCCAGGAATGACCACAGCATCATATTCGGACGCCCTCACGGCCGAAACATGCTTATCCACGTCAAAAGAGGTGCCCCAGTCGTTGTCTTTCCAACTGGTCACAGTGTCTCTTTTTGGTGAAACGATATGCACCTCGGCACCTTCATTTTGCAATGCCTCCATAGGGCTGGTCAACTCAACCTCTTCAAATCCGTCTTCGGTGATGATAGCCACTTTTTTTTGGGATAACTTACTCATGTCAAGAACAATTAATGAATAAATGATTTGGCAAGAAACCCATCAAAAAAAATGCTATAAAAACCAAAGCTTAAAATCATGTAAAAAAAAGAAATAAGCTTACAAACTCCACAAAAAAAGCCTTTCCCCAAATGAATGAAGAAAGGCGGAGTGCGCACGAGAAGATTCGAACTTCCACACCCGAAGGCACCACCCCCTCAAGATGGCGTGTCTACCAGTTTCACCACGTGCGCAGGTAGATTTTGGTCTGCAAAAGTAGAAAGGATTTTATATACCTGCAAGTAGGATATCAAAAACTACAAGTCCGCCTGCATCTTCACATCACAACGCCTGTACCTGCCAGGCTCAATGGGCACATCAAGAAAACCCATTTTACGGTACAAATGCAGTGCAGCCGAGAGAATGGAGTTAGTATAAAGTACCACCTTCTTGGCTCCTTGGCCCCTTGCCCAACCCAAGGCTTCCATTCCAAGACAATAACCTATCCGTTTCCCCTGTGCCTCCGGGAGCACACCCATTTTTATCAGCTCATAGGTATGGGCATCCAACCTCTTCATGGCCACAGTGCCCACCACATCCTCCTCCAATTTGGCAAACCAAACCTGCCCGCCCTTGGCGATTATGTTTTCATAGGGATGTTCCAGTTGTTCCCTGTCGAAAGGTTCCAGGTAAAAGTAATGTTCTATCCATTGCCTGTTCACTGACAGGAAATAGGGTGCCAACGCATGGGAATAAGGCAAAATAAGTATTCCGGCCTCCATGCTGTAAAAATACGGAAAAAGGGAAAACGCACAAGCTCTGAATCTGAATGCACTCAAAAACCCAAATGGTACTGTCTGCCAGGCTGATCCCTGGCTTCCATTTGCAGGAGCTTGAGCTTGCGCCAGAGCCCCCCCGCATAGCCTGTAAGCTCACCAGTACGGGAAATGACCCGGTGACAAGGGATCACCAGCAATAGGGGATTTGATCCATTGGCTGCCCCCACGGCCCGCACCGCCCCGGGGTTATTCAACGAACTGGCCACCTTATGATAGGACACCGTCTTGCCATAGGGCACCTTGTTTACTTCCAGCCATACCTGCCGTTGAAAATCGGTGCCCCCTAGCCCCACCGGGATATCAAACATTTTAAGTGAGCCGCAAAAATAAGCCCCCAATTGAGATTTCACCTCCAGCAGCAGAGGGGCATTACTTCCCGGGTCCTCTCCTTCATCGGTAAATTGCACAGACAGCAAGTACCCATCACGGGCGATTAAACGTATGTTGCCAAGCGGCGAGTTAATCACCATCGTATCATCCATATCTTGATAACGCTAAAATATTCCCAAAGTTCACCATACCCTCTCCCTTCATAGCATCATCATCCTATACGTCCACACTTCACGTATATCCTCCACAGGCACCTCAAATGGGCGGTAGGCAGGATTGGACGAACAGAGGAGTAGCTTTCGCCCTTCGGAAATGAGGTTGTAGGCCAGCTTGAAGGTGACCCCGTCCTGACCAGTCACGATCACATATTTTTCCCCATCCTTGATGCCCGTCCAATCTTCCAGGTAAGCACAGACAATCCATGCACCGTCGGGTATGGGTTCCATGCTGTCCCCATCCACTTGGAACACCCTGTGCTTTTTGTCGGCGGGCAGAAAAGGCAAGGAAAAACGCGGAAGTTCCCCTATAAAATCAGGATCTGAAAAACCGGCAAGGTAACTGGCCTTTGCCCGCTGTGAAACCACCTCTATAAACTCCTTGCCCTCCGCATCCACCGTGGTGGCAAGTACCCTAAGGTCCCTGCCCCTGAGATAGCGGTTGGTCGCCAGTACTTCCTCGAGCCGACGGGAAGAATAAGCAGAGAGCTCTTCCTTGAGCAAAAGGTCCACAGATACCTCCAGGTAGTCTGAGATGGCAATGATGGCTTCCAAGGGAGGGTTTACGTTCAACTCGTAACCCGCCAGTTTAGACCTGCTTATGCCCACTATCTCGGCCATCATGGCCTGGGTCACCCCTTTGCGCTTACGGAGAAACTTGATGTTGGCGTGAATGTGCATACTTTTTTTGACTAAGCCTGCTGTAAATGTAAGGAATTATGTTTATATTTTTGTCCAAAAAATGTTTATTTAATAAACAAAAAAAAACAGGACCACGTTAGGTGTACACCCGGGCGGGGGAGGAAAGGAGATCAAGAAGATGGAAGCAGAAAGAAACATCCTGCATTTGGATTTGGACACCTTCTTTGTGTCGGTAGAGCGGCTATATGACGATAGACTCAAGGGTAAGCCCATATTGATAGGGGGATCCAGCGACCGGGGCGTGGTGGCCTCCTGCAGCTATGAGGCCCGGCGCTTCGGGATACACTCGGCCATGCCCATGCGCACAGCCAGGCAACTTTGCCCCGAGGCCATGATCATCCGGGGAGACTTCGGAAAGTACAGCCAAAAATCCCAGGAAATCACCGAGATCATTAAGGAGAGTGTGCCCCTGTTTGAAAAGTCTTCCATTGATGAGTTTTATGTGGACTACTCGGGCATGGACCGTTTCTTCGGCTGCTTCAACATGGCCAAGGAACTGCGCCAGCGCATCATCAAGGAAAGCGGGTTACCTATTTCGCTGGGGCTATCGGCCAATAAGACCGTGTCCAAGATAGCCACCGGAGAGGCCAAGCCCAACAATGAAAAGCAGGTACCCCATGGAGACGAGCGTCCATTTTTAGCACCCCTCCCGGTACGAAAGATACCGATGATAGGGCCAAAAACCTCCCATATCCTCCACAACATGGGCGTGAAAAAAATCCAGACCTTGCAGCGCATGCCCGCCGGCCTCTTGGAATCGGCTTTCGGCAAAAACGGGCTGCTGATCTGGGAGAAGGCGAACGGAATAGACCGTTCCCCTGTCACGGCCTATTCCGAGGCAAAGTCCATATCCTCCGAGAACACCTTTGAGGAAGACACCATAGATACCCGCATGCTGGAAGCCACCCTGGTGGCCATGACCGAGCAGCTTTCCTCCAAGCTACGTCAGCAGCAACAGCTCACCTCAGTGGTGGGGGTAAAGATAAGATATTCGGATTTTGACACCCACAGCGTACAGCAAAGGGTGGCCTTCACCTCTGCCGACCACAGTCTGCTGCCAGTGGTGAAGGGGCTCTTCAGGAAGCTTTATCAGCGTCGGCTGCTCATACGTCTGATCGGCGTGCGTTTCAGTGGGCTGGTGCACGGCAACTACCAGATCAATCTCTTTGAGGATACCGAAGAGCGCATCTCCCTGTACCAGGCTTTGGACCGGCTCAACCACAAGTACGGGGACAAGACCGTGTGCAGGGCCGTGGGGATGCAGGTGGCCCGGCGCAGTTTCAATCCCTTCAACGGAAGGGAGCTGTGAGATAGTTTAATTTGCCAAAGAAAAAGATTAATTGAAACAAAAGCGATGCTTCATTATGGTAATATATGTTGGTGCGGCATGTCCATCTACATCCTCTAAAATTCCGGATACCAGCCTTACCTGCCGCACAATCCAGTTCTGCCCCGGTATCAACAAAATGTTAAAGATTTGGAGGGCTCGTTTTACTTCGGGATTTTATGCTTACTTTTGCACCTTAATTTAATCTTATCATGCAGAGTATCCGTAACATTGCGATCATCGCACACGTAGATCACGGCAAAACCACCCTGGTGGACAAGATCATACATGCCTCTAAAATCTTTCGTGAAAACCAGCAATTTGACGACCTTATCCTGGACAACAATGACTTGGAAAGGGAGAGAGGGATCACCATCCTTTCCAAAAATGTGTCCGTACGTTATAAAGACACCAAGATCAATATCATAGACACCCCCGGTCACGCCGACTTTGGCGGGGAAGTAGAGCGAGTGCTCAAGATGGCCGATGGGGTCATCCTTTTGGTGGACGCCTTCGAGGGTCCCATGCCCCAGACCCGCTTTGTGCTGGGCAAGGCATTGTCCCTGGGCCTGACCCCCATTGTGGTGGTCAACAAGGTAGACAAGGAAAATTGCCGTCCTGACGAGGTGCACGAAGCCGTGTTCGAACTGATGTTCAATCTGGACGCCTCCGAGGAGCAGTTGAATTTCCATACCCTCTACGGCTCTGCCAAGCAGAACTGGATGGGGCCGGACTGGAAAAACCCCACCGACTCAATCCTGCCCCTTCTGGATGCCATCTTGGCCCACATCCCTTCCCCGAAAATAGAGGAAGGAACCTTACAGCTTCAAATCACCTCTCTGGACTATTCCAGCTTTGTGGGACGTATCGCCATTGGCAGGGTGAAGCGGGGCAGCATCAAGGAAAACGCCCAACTCTCCCTTTGCAAAGCAGATGGTTCCATAAAAAAGGTAAAAGTGAAGGAACTTCATGTGTTTGAAGGGCTGGGGAAAATCAAGGTGGAAGTAGTGACTGCTGGGGACATTTGCGCCATTACAGGCATTGAAGACTTTGAAATTGGTGATACACTGGCGGATTTGGAAAATCCCGAGCCTCTACCCAGGATCTCCATAGATGAGCCTACCATGAACATGCTCTTCACCATCAATAATTCCCCTTTCTTTGGCAAAGAGGGCAAGTTTGTGACCTCCAGGCACTTGAGGGACAGGCTAATGAAGGAAACCGAAAAGAACCTGGCCCTGAGGGTAGAGCCTACGGACAGCGAGGACAAGTTTTTGGTATACGGAAGGGGGATCCTCCACTTGTCTGTGCTTATTGAAACGATGCGAAG
>PXCO01000240.1 GCA_003565295.1 Cyclobacteriaceae bacterium | reverse complement strand
CCCTCAACGGGAATTGTCACTTCCAAGAACATCGCAGCAGGGATGCAGATTTCAGCGGAAGGGGAATCTTTGTTCACCATTTCAGACCTTCGGGAAGTTTGGGTATTGGTGAATGTTTATGCCACCAATGTGATGAACGTGGAAAAAGGGATGCATGTAAACCTCAAGACACTCTCCTATCCGGATGAAATTTTTGAAGGTACAATTACCGCCATTTCACATGTACTGGATGAAGAGGCAAAGGTGCTAAAGGCAAGAGTAGTATTGCCCAACGCGGACCTTAAACTAAAACCCGGAATGATAGTAGATGCGACTGCCTTAAAAGAACACAAAACCGAAGCATTGAGCATTCCTACTTCTTCCATTGTTTTTTACAATAATCAAAACTATGTGGTGGTACATAGGGGGGATTGCGAAATCGAAGTCAGAAAGGTAGAAATCCTTTCCCAAAGCAATGGGGTAACCTATCTCTCGGAAGGTCTGGATGAAAACGAAACAATCATCTCAAAAAACCAACTGCTTATCCATGAGCAAATTAAAAACTTTTTAAACTAGTGAATAATGATCAATGATAAGTCAGGAGCTTAAAAGTCAGGAGTGTGAAAAAATTCGTCCATAGCATAGTTACTTTTTCCTTGGATAATTCGGTCGTGGTGTTCTTCCTCACCGGCCTGTTGGTCTTGGCTGGGATCATTAGTTACCTCAACACCCCTATTGAAGCATACCCTGAGGTGACCAATACCCGGGTAAGGGTGATTACCCAACTACCCGGTAGAAGTGCCGAGGAGGTGGAAAAGTTCATTACCCTACCCATCATGAAGGAAATGAACACCATCCCCAAAAAAGAAGAAGTACGTTCTATTTCCTTATTTGGCCTGTCTGTGGTCACCGTACTTTTCGGGGATGATATTGACGATTTCTATGCCCAGCAATATGCCTCTAACCGATTGAGGGGAATGAGGCTTCCGGAGGGTGCAGAGGCGGAAATAGAGCCTCCATCAGGAGCCACGGGGGAAATTTTCCGCTATGTACTGAGAGGTGACAGGCCCATAAGGGAACTCACCGCAATCCAGGATTGGGTGATCGTAAGAGAGCTGGTTGCCGTTCCGGGTGTGGCCGATGTGGTCACCTTTGGAGGTGAGGAAAAAATCTATGAAATCGGAATAAACCCAACCGAACTGGCGAATTACGATTTATCCCCCTTGGAAGTGTTTGAGGCTGTTTCCAAAACCAATATCAATGTGGGTGGGGACATCATTGAAAGAGGATCACAGGCTTATGTGGTACGGGGGGTAGGATTATTGGAAAGTGCCGAAGATATCGAGAACATACTGATTGAAGTCAGGGGTTCAACACCCATCTTGGTCAAACATGTGGCCGAAGTTAAGGTGTCGGCAAAACCAAGATTGGGACAAGTAGGGCTACAGGATGATGACGATTTGGTGCAGGGCATAGTGATTATGCTGAGAGGGGAAAACCCAAGTGAAGTCAGTGACAGACTGAAAGAAAGAATAGCAGAACTCAACGAAAGAATTCTGCCCCAGGATATTAAGATAGAACCTTTTTTGGACCGGACCGAACTGGTAAATGTGACCGTGAGGACCGTCACTCAAAACATGATAAAAGGAATGATTTTGGTTTCTTTCATCGTATTTATCTTTCTTTTCAATTGGCGGGTCACCTTAATTGTAGCTTCTGTGATACCCTTGGCTTTTCTTTTTGCCATCCTAATGTTACGGGTCATTGGAATGCCTGCCAATCTAATTTCCATGGGAGCCCTGGACTTTGGTTTACTGCTGCAGGGCTCTTTGGTTGTTTCAGAGAGGGTATTTGTGGGTCTTCAACGTAAATCTAAGGAACTGGGCATGGAGGAGTTCAATAAACTCTCCAAGTCCAGTATTATTAAAGAAAGTGCCCGGAACATCGCAAAGTATATTTTCTTTGCACTTTTTATCCTGATCCTTGCGCTGATGCCCATCTTTGCCTTCCAAAAGGTGGAGGGAAAGATGTTTTCCCCCTTAGCCTACACATTAGGGTTCGCCTTACTGGGCTCGCTCCTGTTGGGCCTTACCTATGTGCCTGCCATGTGCAAGGCCCTGTTGACCAAAAACATTAAAGAGCAGGACAATGTGGTAACCAGGAGCTTCAGAAAGGCCTTGTACGCCTTGTATCAAAAGGCAAGTCATTACAGTAAGCTTACACTTGTTTCCTTTTTGCTGCTTTTCATTGCCTGTATTATAAGTTTTAATAATCATGGAACCGAGTTTCTGCCCAAACTCAATGAAGGAGCCATTTATATAAGAGCCACATTGCCCAACAGCGTCAACCTGGATGAATCGATCAGGATTACCAAGGAAGTGAAAGAAAAAATCAGATCCTTTGAGGAGGTAAGGTTTGTCCTCACCCAAACAGGGCGGCCTAATGACGGAACCGATCCTACAGGGTTCTTCAACATAGAGTTTCACATAGAACTGCACCCGGAGAAAGAATGGAAACGTAACATAAAAAAGGATGAATTGGTGGATGAATTCCGACAGGCCCTTCAAACCTATCCCGGAATTGTATTCGGTTTCAGTCAACCCATTCAGGACAATGTAGAAGAATACGTTGCTGCTGTCAAAAGTGCACTGGTGATCAAAATATTCGGAGATGACCTTTTTGAGTTGGAAAACTATGCAGACCAGGTAGCCGATAATATTAGGGACGTAGAAGGGATTGAAGACCTGAATGTGTACAGGAACATTGGGTTACCCGAACTAAGGATCAAGCTGGAAGAAGGCTTGATGGGTAAATACGGTGTTTCCATGGCGGATGCACAGGCCGTAATCGAGATGGCTATAGGTGGCACAGCGGCCACCACATTCTATGAAGATGAAAGGATGTTTGACGTGCGTATCCGTTTTCAGGAAGCCTACAGGGACAATCAAAATAAAATCGGCGAAATCCTTATCACCACGATGGGCGGCAAAAAAATCCCCCTGCGGGAAATTGCGGAGATTGGGTTTATTACAGGCCCTACTTTTATTTACCGTGAAGGAAGCAGCCGCTATATAGCGGTAGGCTTCAGCATAGAAGGAAGAGACTTGGGCAGCACTATTGCAGAGGCTAAGGAGAAGGTGGAAAATAACGTGAAGCTGCCCACATCCATAAAAATGGTGTGGGCAGGGGAGTTTGAATCCAAGGAAAGGGCAACCAACCGGCTGTTGATGATTGTGCCCATGTCCCTTTTGCTTATCATGTTTTTGCTGTGGATGAGTTTTGAGGGAAACATCAAAGACACTTTAGTTTCCTTTATAGTCTTTCCCTTTGCATTTGTAGGGGGCTATCTTTCCCTATTGATTTCAGGGACAATTTTCGGCATTTCTGCCGGTATAGGTTTTATCATTTTGTTCGGAGTGGCCACCATTGACGGCATCATCCTAATCGGAACCATACGTAAAAACGTCGACCTTAAGCAACCTTTACGTGAGGCCATTAATAATGGGGTTTATAGCAGAATCCGGCCGGTGGTGATGACTTCCCTGCTGGGCTCCATGGGGCAGTTGCCCGCAGCCTTATCCACCGGAATGGGTTCTGAAATCCAAAAACCTCTGGCCATTATGATTGTAGGTGGAATGTTTTTCTGCATGCTTTTTTCACTGACCATCTTACCTCAGGTCTTTTACCTTGCATATCGTAAGTCAGAATCAAAAAACAGATAAAGTATTAATTAACCACGCCACCGATGGAAAATGATGGCAATTCACACCCCATTTATCATTGTTGTCAACATTGGCTTTAAATGACCTTTCATCTGTTTATAATTTGTTTTTCAGCGGTCATTACCTGTCCCGAACTTGTTTCGGGAACCTGCCCCGTACCGCAGGTCGGGGTGGAATCTCGCAACGCCCCGTAGCTATCGGGGCATCCCCCCGTGTGTCGCTCTCGTCATGCCCTGACTGCCGTCAGGACAGGCTCGATTTCATTTGTTTAAAATTGCTTTTTATTGGTCATTACCTGTCCCGAACTTGTTTCGGGAACTTGTCCCGCACTGTAAGTCGGGATAGCCTGTCCCAGCCTGCCCCTGCCTGCCCCGAACTCGATTCGGGGAAAGAATCTCGCAATCTTAATTCCAGTGTGTGACGTGCTCGTCATGCCCGATTTCATATTGGGTTGGCCGGCTTTAATACTCCTGGCGTTGGAGGGCTGAATGGATGATAAGCTTATTCCATGAAGGGTTTACCAATAGGTTTCATAATTTAAAATGGTCCTCGGTCAGTCAATTGCTGATCAACAAAGATTAGGGGAGGAGAATACTAATTTATCGGTTTGTAATTTTTTGGTATAAACAAAACATTTCCTTTTATAGGGGCAAGTTAAACTTTCCTTTCGCTCTTTACCAGATATTTATAAGTGAAATTATTGGTTATTTTTGTTTTCATGGGAAAAATCAAACTTGTCAAATATCCAGTTGATACACAGGATAGTACCCCCACAGCTCCATATAAATATCCATTAACCTCTGTGAATTGACTTACTAAATATGCAATTACCCCACCAAATATGGTACCGATAAATGCTCCAGTTGCATTTGCCCTTTGAGTGAAAATGGCCAAAATGAATACTCCAGCAAGACTTCCTCCAATCATACCCAAAAGTTTTTGGAATAAGTCAAAAATGAATCCTACCTCTGATACTGAAATCCAAATTGCGGTAACGGTGCCGAAAAAACCCATAATCACGGTAATAATTTTTGCCAGCTTCAAATTTTCCTTATCATTCCATAGTGGGTTGAAAAATTTGTGAATATCCGTTATATAAGCAGTGGCAATACTATTCATGCTACTATCAAGTGAGGACATGCTGGCTGCGA
Source organism: Cyclobacteriaceae bacterium (assembly GCA_003565295.1). Classification (GTDB taxonomy): domain Bacteria; phylum Bacteroidota; class Bacteroidia; order Cytophagales; family Cyclobacteriaceae; genus Pleomorphovibrio. The sequence goes on along the minus strand of PXCO01000240.1, from coordinate 37 downwards.
ATATCCCTGCAATTACCAAACCTGCAATTCCCATTGG
>PXCO01000213.1 GCA_003565295.1 Cyclobacteriaceae bacterium | reverse complement strand
GAATTAATATTCCAGCATATTTCCATAATAGGCATTTCCTTCATATCCTAAGGAGGTAAAATTAAAGATTTAAATCGATTCTTTTAAACCTCACCGTCTCCGAAACCGCCCCAGGCCGCGTACTGGTAGGTCTGGAATTCGGTGTTGTTTCCGAATACCCGTATGGTGGCACTTAGATCCACGAAATTCTCATCGGGAATATTCCAGTGTGGACGGCATTGAAGATAAATCCGAATGTATGCACAGGCTCCCCTGATTCCACGATCAGTTTTGAAAAGGAAAGGGGGGTGGACAGGTTAAAGGTATTTGCCTGGGCTATGACCTGCGTCCATTCCAGTTCCCCAGGCTGGACGATGGACGCATTTACAAAGCCACTCACACCCTTGGAGAGGGAGTGGATTCCAAAGTTAACTAGATACTGATCCAAACTACCCTCAAATTCAATTTCAACCCGGGCTGTTTTTTCCACTAGGGGATATAGACAAATGGTTTTAAGGCGCCGATTAATTTGGAAGAATTTTGAGCCAGCAAAATAGGATATCCCATATAGCATTTAACTGATCGCCAACGAAAGACTTTCCCTCCAGAAAAATTTCCTTTTGGGTATTAAGCAAGGTCGAAAGCTGAACACCCTGATTTCTTATTTTTGGGTCCCAGTCTAATCATAATGTTTTTAAAAAAGCACACCGAAATACCACCATTGACTAAGAGTAATCTTGCAAAAAATGCTAAATTGAAAAAAGAATACATTTGGTCCTATAAACGAGCTTGCAATGGGTAAAAACCCTAGGAGAAATATTGAAACGTTGGAAAGTACCGAGGGAATTTCAAAGTGCATTTTAAAGAACAGGCTTATTAACTCGGAGGAAGCAGAGGAAATCATTCAAGCCATACGGATTGAAAATCACCCCAAAGGGAGCATCTTGCTTAAGGAAGGTGAGGTGGCCAAAGATTGTTATTTATTAATGAAAGGATGCGTAAGGCAATATTTTTTGGTTGATGGAGTCGAGAAAACCACATTTTTCTTTGTAGAAGAGCAAGGCTTCTCTTCCTTCAAGAGTGCAGCGAAAGGCATTCCTTCTGACCATTTTTTAGAGTGCATAGAAGACTGTACTTTAGCGGTTTTGTCAGTGCAAAAGGAGTTGGAACTTTATCAAAAATACCCAAATTTTGAATCTTTAAGTCGTTCAGGGTTGGAAGATCAATTGGGCGATTATCAAGAAATGCTGGCGAAATTTATCACATCAAAACCCGAAGACCGGTATTTGGATTTACTTGAAAACAGACCGGAATTAATCAACAGAATACCCCAATACCAACTGGCCAGTTATCTGGGAGTAAGCCCCGAAACCTTAAGCAGAATCCGAAAACGTATATTTTTAAAAAAGTGAATTCCTCTTTCTTTCTTGACAAACGTCAATGAAAGTCAGCACCCTTCCATTTTAATTTTGCTTCTAAAATCATGTGAGCAGAATTATGAAATTAAACCTATTATTATCCATAGCGCTACTATTTGTTTCCTATTGTACTCATTCGCAAGTAGTCACACAAACTGTAAGGGGGTCAGTGAGAGACGCGGACAGTAAAAGCCCGCTTGTAGGGGTGCAGATAGTGCTTGTTGGCTCCGATCCATTAATCGGTACTGTAACGGACTCCAATGGAAACTTCCGGTTACCAGATGTAGCTATAGGCAGAATTTCTCTGAGAATTTCTTATGTCGGCTATGAGTCCCAACATATACCTGATATTTCGGTCATGTCTGGCAAAAAAACCATCATAGGTTTGTCTATGACCGAGTCCATCTCGAACATGGATGAAGTGGTGGTATCAGCAAATTCAAACAAAGGGGAGTCGCAAAATGAAATGGCCCTGATAAGCTCTCGTTCCATTTCATCAAATGAAACCAATCGCTATGCGGGTGGATTTAATGACCCCGCCCGTATTCTGTCCAATTTTCCGGGTGTAAACAATTCCCAGGATGGCAGTGCGGATATCATTGTTAGGGGCAATTCCCCCAAATACGTTCAGTGGCGATTGGAAGGCGTCCAAATCTCAAACCCAAGCCACTTTGGTGATCCCGTTGGTTTGGGTACCGGTGCACCAAGTGCATTAAACAACCATATATTAGGTACTTCCGATTTTCACACCGGAGCTTTCACAGCTGAGTTTGGCGATGTATTGTCAGGGGTGTATGATATACAGCTACGGAACGGAAACAATGAGCGGTTTGAGGGAATGCTAGGATTAGGGATTATGGGAACAGACCTGACCCTGGAAGGTCCACTCAAAAAAGGTTATGGTGGCTCATACTTGGTAAACTATAGGTATTCTACTGTATCGCTGATTGAACAATTCGGATTGGTGGACATAGGGGGAATACCCACATTTCAAGATGGAGCATTTAAAATAATGTTGCCAACTAAAAAATTTGGTAACTTCTCTCTATTCGGACTTTCAGGCTACAGCACGTTGGATTTTGAGGATGTGGATCCAACCATTTTTATTACTCCCGGTGACAATGGTTTGAAAGAAAACATAAAAGAAGATTTTACCAAAAGAGCACATTTGTTTAATTCAGGTATCAACCATTTGTTTTCTATCGATAAGAACAGTTATCTCAGAACCACATTGGCCTATTCAAATGAAGGGATAAGGGATCAGATTTCCGAACGATCAGTACTGAATGATTCTGTGGCTGCCGTCAAAGACAACTTTAGAAGCCGAATCCAAACCGCAACCTATAGGCTAAACATGACTTATAATAACAAATTAAATGCTAAAAACACGTTACAGATGGGGTCCAGATTCGCCCTTTTCCATCATCATTTCACTATCAGTCGCTTGGAAGACAATTCCTTGCATAGGAATTTTTTGGTTGAAATGGATGAGAATATCAGCACCCTGAGAAATTTCATAAGCTGGAAGTACAGGATGAATGAGGACATCACCATAGTATCTGGCTTACATAACATGAATGTGCTTTTTAATAATAAAAGTACCCTTGAACCAAGAATTGCTGCTAACTGGCAAGCAAACCCATCCAATACGTTTAGCATGGGTTATGGAATGCACAGCACGATGGAAGGAATCCACCATTATTTCACCCAAGTGGAAAAGCCTGATGGTAGCATAGCAATACCAAATCAGGACTTGGACTTGCTGAAAGCGCATCACTTTGTCCTAGGGTATGAAAAACGATTTTCAAGGAATTTAAGGACAAAAGTAGAATTGTATTATCAGGATCTATATAATTTGCCTGTTGAAAACGATGTCAACAGTTCATTTTCTACCATAAATGAGACGTTGGATTTGCAATTTGTTGATTTGGTAAACGAGGGAAGTGGTACCAATTACGGTATTGAACTTACATTGGAGCGCTTTTTTGAAAACAGTTATTACTTTCTGGTCAATGCATCCTTTTTTAATTCAACCTATATTGCTCTTGATGGGGTGGAGCGCAACACGGCTTTTAACAGTAACTATCTGGTAAATGGATTGGTCGGGAAAGAGTTTTATCAACTGGGTAGAAAAAACAACCAGATATTGAGTATAAACGCAAAAGTGTTTTTTGGTGGGGGTAGGAAAATAATACCGCTATTAAGGGATTTTGATGGTACTTTAGCGGTAGACCCGTTGAACAATAGGTTCTGGGATTTTAACAGGGCTTATGAAAGTAGCCTGAGTGATATCTATTCGATATCCCTTGCGGTCAGCTACAAATGGAATAAAACAAATACTACTCAGGAGGTATTTTTAAATCTGGATAACCTGACCAATAATCAGGTGCGATTAACCGAATTTTATGCTCCAAACAAACCTGGCCAAGTAGGTTATCGGACTACTTTCGGACTTTTTCCAAATATGATGTACCGATTTTATTTTTAAATTGTACTTATTATGACAATGAAAGCCGCTGTAAGCAAAAAATATGGTTCGCCGGATGTAGTCCAGCTAATGGAGGTGGAAATTCCCATACCAAAGGATAATGAGGTGAGGGTGAAAATTCATACTGCCACCGTCAATAGAACAGACTGCGGGTTACTGGCAGCCCACCCATTTATCACCCGTTTTTTCACGGGTTTTTTCAAGCCAAAAAACACCATCCTTGGAAGTGAATTTTCAGGAGATATTGATGCCATTGGTAAGGATGTGAAATCTTTTACAGTTGGAGAAAAAGTATTTGGTCTTAGTGCATCAAACTTCGGGGCACATGCCGAATATTTATGCATAGCAGAAAATGCTAGCATAAGCACATTGCCCAAAACACTGACCGAAGAGAATGCTTTGGCGATATGTGAAGGGCCATGGTATGCCTGGAATAACTTGAAAAAAGCAAACCTAGAGCCAGGGAAAAAAATATTAATTAATGGGGGCAGCGGTTCCATTGGAAGTTCTGCTATTCAAATTGCTGCCTACTTCGGCGTTGAAATCACTGCGGTGACCAACACAAAAAACCTAAGTTTGGTTAAAAACCTTGGAGCCACACATGCAATCGACTATTCCAGCGAAGATTTTACCAAACTCAACAGGCAATTTGACGTTGTTTTTGATGCAGTTGGCAAGAGCAGCTATTTTGAATGCAAAAAATTACTTAAGCCTAATGGCATTTACTTCTCAACAGAGTTAGGGCCATTTATGCAAAACCCACTTTTGGCCTTATGGACTTCAGCTTTTGGTACTAAGAAGGTGCTATTCCCAATTCCGGTGGATAAAAGAGAAAACATACTCTTCTTTAAGGAATTAGCCGAAAAGGGATTTTTGATACCGGTAATTGACAAAGTATATCCTTTAGACCAAATTGTAGAGGCATATAAGTATGTGGAAAGTGAGCAAAAAACGGGAAGTGTTCTGTTAAAAATAAGAGACTAGTTTCCTGCCTAATATCCTTT
>PXCO01000283.1 GCA_003565295.1 Cyclobacteriaceae bacterium | reverse complement strand
GGGGCGGGCAGAGGTCATGGAGCGGGTGCTGAGGAAGGAAAGCAAAGTCGTTGATAAGAGAATCAGGGAGGTTAATTTCCCCAAAGGGTTGATTGTGGGAGCGATATTAAGGGATGAAAAGGTCTTTATACCCGATCCCGATACCCTTCTCAAGGAAAGGGACCACCTGGTCATTTTCTCAAAACTCGACGTATGTTCGCGCCTTGACCGCTGTTTTGCTGAGACGATTTAGGCAGCGGGGTTGACTCAAGCTGGAAACCGCCTTATAATATGTATACAAAGCATATGGGTGCGTAGCTCAGGGGGAGAGCGCTTGACTCACATTCAAGAGGTCGCAGGTTCGAAACCTGCCGCGCCCACCATGAATACAAAGGAACCACGGGGTTTTGAGGCCACCGTGGTTTTTGGTTTTACCTTACCGGATATCGTTTTTCAGGATTTCATCCAGAGGCTGGAAGGTATAGATAATTTCAAGGCCATGTGCAACCGGTTGACGAAGAGATGCAAGGAATTGCTATTACTGACGATCAAGGCTGGTCTCTTCCCCTTTTGTTTATATAATCACTGCTGTGTATTAATTACCAGAGACGGAAAAAAGGAATTATCCTTACCTAGTAGAATAGTATGAATAGTATTAAATTATACAAGAATGCTACAAGAAGCATCAAAAAAACAAAAGAGTTATTGCATTGTAAAAGGAGAGGCGGGAGCCCGGTAGCCTGTGATGCTTTTTCGCATGATGCAGTATTGCATCAACCGCTGCTTATACAAAAAAGTAAAGCTGGGGTAGGTGCCATGCAATTGTGCATTGCCATTAAAAAAAGAGAAGCAGGCTGATGCAGGGATTTATCTTTGATATCACTGCGGCGATGTCTTTTTTCTAATAAGTTAGATATATGGCACAATTATTGCGTATATTATCTGAATCTTGTGTTTTTACACTGAAAAAGAAAGCGGTAGTTTGTTTAGAGTACCGGAACACGGCGAAGTATTCAGTCTGGCTTTCGGCTCCATGTTGGTTGGGTTGGGTCAATCTCGCCGGTTGAAAGGAGGTGGTATTAGGGACAAGGTGAGCATAACGGTGTTTCATAGTGAACTTTTTGGCGGAAATTAATTAAATTTGCTTGAGGTATTAAATTTAAAGATTAATAGGGGGAAAAAATGAAACATTCAAAAGTATTTTTGATTCTAGTAAGTTTGTTGATTGGTATTGGTTTAGTTTTTACAGGATGCTCATCAGATACTCCGGAGCCGGGCGAAGAAACCTTCAACTGGAGACTGCAATGCGCTTACAGTGAAGCTGACATGGAATATATTGCCCTAGATTCTTTTATTGAAGCAATTAAGCAAGAAACAGACGGGCGTTTAAACATTACCAAGTTTTCCGGTGGCACCATTGTGCCCGAAGAAGAGCAGTTGGAAGCCAACCAAAGAGGAGTAATCGAAATCAATCATGCTTCCGGAGGGTACTGGAGGGGGGTAGTTCCCGTAGGAGATGTGGATATGGGCCTGCCCGGCCAGTACTCCGGTTTCCGTACTTTGGATCAATTCAAACATATGGTGTATGAATTTGAGGATGGGGCACTAATCAACACATTCCGGGAGGCCTACAGCAATCAAGCAGGGGTTTACTTCCTCGGTAATCACTCCTATCATGGCTACCCTGTCTTTATCTCCAAGGTTCCCATTCGTACCATGGATGATTTTCAGGGCTTAGTCGTAAGGGCTACCGGTTCGGTTGCGGATTTGGTGGAGGCAATAGGGACTTCCACCACCTTTATTCCCGGTGGCGAAATGTATATGGCATTAAGCCTGGGCACCATCGATGTGGCTACCTGGAGCGTGGAAGGGTTTATTGGTTATAACTGGTATGAGGTTGCGCCATACATCATGGTACCAACCATTTCGGAGCACAACGCCAGCCATATGACCATAAACCAGGAAGCCTGGGATGCCTTGCCTGCAGAATACCAAGAAATTGTTCAAAAAGCGTATCTGGATGTATACTTGCCTGCTCTTTTTGAACTGTATGAGGATGAATGGCAAACCGTATACGACATGCAAGCCGAATTGAATTATGAAATAATTGAGATGGAAGCCGAAACCCTTGCGCAAATCAGAAATGTGGCCAGAGAAAAGATTTGGCCGCAAATCGCAGAAAGAGATGAATACACTCGCAGGGCTGTTGATATTGTTAATAGGTGGCATGAACAGTACGGGAATTAGCTTTATGGGATAGTTGCGACATGAATCGAGATTCATAATAAAAAAGCGAGGGAGCATGTTTGCCGCCATTGGTTTCAAGCCGTGTTCCCTCGCTATCAACATAGGTCGCAAGTATGGGAAAGGAGTTAACTGTATGGGGAAAGTTGGACGCATTATTGATAATATTAATGAGTGGCTAGGAAAGATCAGCAGCTATTTCTTGATTTTTATTATGCTAATTATGCTGATCGAAGTTATTAGCAGATATGTTTTTAGAAGGCCCACCCTTTGGGCCTGGGATGTTAACATGCAACTTTTTGCAGCTATTATCTTCCTGGGAGCAGGGTATCACATTCTTCACCGCCAGATTATTACCGTGGATGTCCTTTATGATCGCTTTCCACCCAAAATAAAGGCAGTAGCAGACGTCATCAGTTATTTGTGCATCTCTATTTTTTGCGTTACGATTATCTGGCAAGGATCTCAAAGCGCTATGCGTTCAGTGCTGGCCAGAGAGGTTACCAGCAGTGTTCTGGGCCCACCCATTTATCATATCAAGGTTTTAATTCCCATTGCAGCCCTACTAATGTTGCTCCAGGCCACAAGACAGTACGTTAAAATATTCGCTGATGCCTTCTCGCAAAGGGGGGAAGAAAATGGGGATTGAAGTAATAACCTTACTCTTATTCACCTCTCTATTGTTCCTGCTAGCCATAGGGGTACCTGTTGGTTTTGCTTTGGGAAGCCTATCTGTAGTGTTCACCGTTCTGCTGTGGGGACCGGCGGGTCTTGGCAATATACCTTTGGTCATATTCAGACAGGCAAGCCCGGTTCTTTTGGCTCTACCCCTCTTTTTATTAATGGCAAGTGTTTTGGAGCGTTCCGGCATCGCTGATGCCCTCTACGAAGCGATTTATCGCTGGACAGACTTCCTGGCGGGAGGCCTGGCCATGGGAACCGTCCTCATATGCACAATCTTTGCAGCCATGTCCGGCGTGAGTGGAGCGGCCACAGTTTCCATGGGGTTGATTGCCATTCCCTCCATGTTAAAACGAGGCTACAATAAGCACTTAGCGACAGGCTCTGTTGCCGCCGGCGGGGTCCTGGGGATTGTAATTCCCCCCAGCGTAATCATGATCATTTATGCCTCCATTACTAGAGTTTCGGTAGGCAGATTGTTTTTCGGAGGAATCGTTCCCGGCGTTCTCATTGCCTGCATGCACATGGCTTATATCGGTATGAAATGCGCCCGCAACCCCGAGTTAGGCCCACCCGTACCTCCCGAAGAAAGGGTTAACGTCAGCGAAAAATTGACCTCTCTTAAGTCCTTGATTCTTCCCGCTTGCTTAATCCTGCTGGTTTTAGGGGTCATCTATTTGGGGGTTGCAACTCCGACAGAAGCAGCGGGCATTGGTGCATTTGGCGCTTTTGTTTGTGCCGCGGTTTACGGTAAATTGAACTGGAAACTTGTTAACGGGGCCATTCGCAGCACCCTTAAGATAACATGTATGGTCATGTGGGTTGTGGCAGCGGCCACCATTTTTAACTCCCTTTTTATCGCTGTGGGAGGACGGGATTTAATCATCACTGTTATGGCCGGGCTGGGAGTGAGCCCTTGGATCATCTTGATAGGAATGCATATTTTCCTGTTCTTCGCAGGCATGGTTATGGATGATTATGCCATTGTCATGCTGGCGGCACCCATTTTTGCCCCTGTAGCCGTAGCCTTGGGTTTTGACCCCATTTGGTTCGGCATACTTTTTATTCTCAACAAACAAATGTCGTATCTAACACCGCCTTACGGCTTTAACCTATTCTATCTTAAAGGAATTGTCCCAAAAGGCATAAGCATGGGAGATATCTATCGGTCTGTTATCCCCTTCATTGTTATACAGGCCATTGGCATGGTCCTGGTTATGTTATTCCCCAAGCTGGCCACATGGCTCCCCAGCTTATTGTTGCGATAGCAAAGGAGGAAGAGCTTCCTGGTAGATCATCAATTTGTGGAATAAGGCGCCTTAAGGCAAAGACTTTCTTCATGACAACGCCTGCATGTAGGTTTTTTAAAGAGGATGATCATCACAACTCCGGCCATGGATGGCGGCAGAGCTAAGGGCGACTGCTTGGGTGATGACTTCCTCTTTTTTTTCAGGAATCCCCTTTTGGTTTGTACCATCAACGTTAAGCTGATTCAATGGGATACACATCTAGCTCCTCAGTTTAAAGGTACAACCAAGCCTGTGTCCAGTGCCCTCTTTAACTTCCATGTAGACATATTGGCTGCCCATTTTAATAGTCTTCATATAAATATTTATCGTGACTTACGGAAAGATCCTTTAAGGAGGAGCGGAAGCGCCCGCTGACTTTTACAGCCCTTCTTTTAATCTCCTCTTTATCCTTTACTGTTAGGGCATCCTTACTTTTCTTGATACTATCGGGAGAAAGAGTGCACATGAATAGTGGTCCTGGTTCGGCGTTTTAGTGCTGGGATTTTGGCTCTGGAACAGTTACCCAAGGGGAAATGGGATAATTTGGTGGGACAAGGTGCCTGTCCCCCTGTCCCGCAGCCATTCAATTTCTCACCGCTGCCCCTTCATTTTTGGCAGCGACCCTCCAGAAGGTAGTACCGCAGAAATGTTCCAGACAGCCAAAATCTCAGTGTAAAAAAACGCAGATTTGACAGTACCCCTTGAAAATAAAGGCTTGGAGGGGGTTAGGCGTTAAAACTTTG
>PXCO01000034.1 GCA_003565295.1 Cyclobacteriaceae bacterium | reverse complement strand
TTTTAGCGGTCATAACCTGCCCCGTACCGCAGGTCGCGGAAGCCTGCCCCAGCCTGCCCCAAACTCGATTCAGGGAACTTGTTTTGGGAGAATCTCGCAACGCCCGTATAGCTACGGGGCGTCCCCGTGTGTGACGTTCTCCTCATTCTCGATTTCATCAATCCAAACCAATTGTGCTTGAACAAGTACGATTTGGCTTATGAGGACTACTAAAAGGAGTTGATTAATAAAGTGTTTTTAACGCATTCCCCCGGGAAATTTTTTCAAAATAATCGATAATTTCCAAAAAAATAGCCCGTACAAATAATTTTTTCATGTATTTATAATTGCAGTTGTCACATAGCCTGCCCCTGCCTGCCCCGAACTCGATTCGGGGAACTCGCTTCGGGGAATTCACTTCGGGAGAATCTCGCAACGCCCCGATAGCTATCCGGGGCATCCCATTGTGTGACGTGCTCGTCATGCTCGATTTCATCAACAGTATTTCTAAAGGTGGCTTTAAGGGTTTACCTCCCATGTCTGGGCCAACTTTGATTAACCACACCCCTTTCTCTCCCTGCTATGACAACAATCAGCTATACCCATTTTGGGTACGATAGAAACCTTCCATAAAAAAGCCCTTAAAGGTTTTGATCTCCCCTACCTATGGGGTTTCCCCGAACCCCATAGGTCTGATCAGTGGATAGATTATCAATTGGTTATGCCCATCTCGTGCACAAGAAAAACCTTTGAGGTCCAAAAAAAGACCTTAAAGGTTTGGATACACCTACATCATATCCAAAAGTTTTTCCACAGCACGTTTTGCAAAATCTGGGTGGTTGATGTTCATGTTCTGTTCTTCTATTTCTATTTTGGGATTGAGGTGGCGCTTCAGCCCCTCCAGAAACGCCCTATCAGCGGATTCATCCCAGAAAAGTTCAGGTTCATTATTTTCGTTCAACGCATCCAGCATGGAAAACCCCTTCATGGGTATGATAAATGCCGTTTTTCCCTTGGCAGCATTTGCTTTTTGGGCGAAAATTTTACCAAGCTCACGGTTTTCTTCCACGTTTGTCCTCATCAAGGTCACATTGGGGTTCCATTCATAAAAGAGGCGGTCTTTATAGCGGGACGGAATAGTGGAGGGATTCCCAAAATTACACATGTCTATACAACCCGGGGCAATGAGATGGGGAAGCTGCATTTTACCGGGCGCCTCCAGCCTCTGTTCACCTGCGGGAAAAACACCACCGCAAAGCGTGTCCGCCCATTCCGTAGTGGTAATGTCCAAGACTCCCTGCACCGCACCTTCCAAAATCAATTTTTCCATGGTTCTCCCACCTGTGCCAGTGGCGTGGAATACGAGCACCTCGAAATCTTTTTGATTTAGGATTTTTCTGCATTGATCAATACATGGAGTGGTATTTCCAAACATGGAAGCAGCAATGGATCTTTGGTGGTTCTCCATTTCTTTGGGACGATCCAACATACCCAATAGGGCTCGAACAGCATTTCCTATCGATAGTTTGCTGATTGAATTTAGGCCTGAAATGTCTGTGAGGGAGGGCATCATCACCAAATTACTTATCCCTATGTAGGGAGACACATCACCGGAAGCCAAGGTGGAAAGGCAAATCTTTGGTAACCCGTAAGGTAGTTCACGCATGCAGGAACTTACAATATGGGTTCCTGCTGACCCACCCATTCCTATGATCCCATCAAAACCGGTTGTATTATAGTATTCCTTGATGTAATTCGCCACCCCTACAGACATGGCCGCAACTGCCTTGCCTCTATCCCTGCCTTGGCGCAATTCAGTCAACTCATTGCCAGAGGCCTGCGCCACCAATGAGGCCGGAACATCCACTTCAAACAACGATGTGGTCCCTAATACTCCCGCATTGATCGTGTACACCTCGTTCCCCTTGGACTTGATCAAATCAATGAGGTAGTTAAATTCCTCCCCCTTGGTATCGAAGGTGCCTACTACGACAATTTTATGAGCCATGTTGGGTATGGGATTGTTGAAAACTGATCTGCTTAAATCTTTTTATCTGTTCAGTAATGGCCGTTTCGGTGGGTAATCGCTCCATCGAACTTGCCCCGTAAAAACCGTCCACCCCATTCACATGATTTAAAATGTATTGGGCATCCTCGGGGTTGGCAATGGGTCCACCATGGCATAATACAATCACATCCTTGTTGATGTTTTTGCTGGTATCGACTATTTGCTGAATCTCCACCACACAATCTTCCAGGGATTTTGCGGTTTTAGCGCCTATTGCCCCACTGGTGGTCAATCCCATATGAGCTACGATGATGTCCGCACCGGCATTTGTCATCCACTTGGCCTCCTCCGTATTGAACACATATGGGGTAGTGAGCATGTCCAGTTTTCGGGCGGCCCTCACACAATCTACTTCAAGTTGATAACTCATACCTGTCTCTTCAAGGTTGGCCCTAAATACCCCATCTATCAGGCCCACTGTGGGGAAATTCTGGATACCCGCAAAGCCCATGGCCTTGAGTTCCTTCAAGAATTGCTCCCTAAGCATAAAAGGGTCTGTTCCGCAAACGCCAGCCAATACCGGTGTGTTTTTGACAGCTGGTAGTACCTCATAGGCCATTTCCTTCACGATCTCATTGGCATTGCCATAAGAAAGCAATCCTGCCAATGACCCCCTTCCTGCCATACGGTACCTACCCGAATTGTATATGACGATCAGGTCAATTCCTCCAGCCTCCTCGCATTTTGCGGAAAGGCCAGTGCCTGCCCCTCCACCAATAATAGGTTCTCCATTGGCTATTTTTTCTTTTAGGTTACTTAAAATCTCAGTTCGCGAAAATATTTTCATAGTTTATTTAGATAATGATGGTATAGAACACTGAAATACTGCGACTTATTTCTCACTGGAAATGCTGCGTAGTTTGATATTTCGAAATTTCATGTCAAAAGGGCCTTTTCCTTCAACACCATGGACCTGTAGACCAATAAATCCTGTAGGGTGGGTTTTATATATTTCTTCATTGGTAAAGTCTTCAATCAATTCCCCGTTCACCCACGTGCGTATGCGTGGCCCTTCTGCAAGGATGCGGAGTTCATTCCAGTCCCAGCTTCGGTAATGGGGATGTCCTTCCTTCATCAGTTTTTCATTGGACAGCCATCCCGTGCCCATTGCCTCTCCATAGAGCACGCCCGTTGTTGGCGAAAAACCCTCTGAAGTAAGCATATCTTGTCCGTGATTTTGCCGTATTTCCACCTGCGGGCCTTCCACCCTACCCGCACTTTCATTATAGTGGTCTCCCTCCTTGAGTGACTTTGCCGTGGAACGGATCTGAATTCCCGAATTGGTAATACTATCGATCATGATTTCCATGACAAGTTCGAAATCCCCAAATTCGCGCTTGGTACATAGGAAAGAATTCTTACTCCCTTCCACCGTGCGGCCTACGATAGCTTTATCTTCCACAAAAAACTCATGGAACCCATTTAGGTGCACCCAGCCATCCAAGGATTTCCCATCGAAAAGCTCTTCCCATTCACCTTTGTCCGGAGACTTCGCAGTAGCTTCATCTTCCTCTTCTGAATCGGGCAAGGCAAATGTGATAACAGCATCACCGGATGGGGTTGCATTTTTCCCTCCGCCACCCGCAGTAACCACCAGGTATTGTTTTCCATTGATCATATAGGTACTTGGAATTGTATACCCCCCGGCAGGTAATTGGTATTCCCATAATTCCTTACCCGAGTGGGATTCAAAGGCCCTGATTTTTTCATCCGGAGTGGCGGCGATAAACACCACGCCCCCAGAAGTGGTGATTGGCCCTCCAAAATTGGTGGCGCCGGTATTTCGGATACCTTTTGCCACCAGTTCTGGGTATTCACCAAGCGGCACTTGCCAAAGGATTTCCCCCTTATTAAGGTCAATGGCACTCAGGGTTCCCCATGGAGGGTTGATGGCAGGTGCTCCATAGGGGTCTTTCAGGTATTTATAGCCATCAATCACATACCTGGTTTTCGTTTCCGATTTACCACCGGTCCTAAGGTCATCGAGCAACGTAGTCCTATTTGTGGGATCCGCCTGGAGAAAGCTGACCAGAGCTTGTACTTCATTGTCTTTCAAATGATTAAAAGCAGGCATGAGGTTTCTTCCCTGATGGATGGTCTGGGCAATTTCTTCCCTAGATAAAGAGAGGCTTTCCAGGGAAGGGTGAACTGGGGGGTTTCCTTTCAAATCATTGCCATGACAGACAGTGCACTGATGTTGATACAAGGCAGCCCCAAGCTCAATCGGGTTGGCAAAATCCCCCTCAATTTTGTCCTGTACTTCCAGCAGTCTATTGATGCTGGGAAGGTCGTTGGAATTGACATACAGTACATTTAAAAAGGGGTTATAGGCACCACCTCCCCATTCAATCCCCCCGAGATGACCGGGCAGACTGATGGTGCCCCGTAGTGAAGGTGGGGCATAGACTCCTCCCAACCTAAACCGTTCAAACTGCTCTTTGGCGTAGGCGTAAGATTCTGGCGTCACCGTGCTCATATCGGCTGCTGTCAAGTTCTGCCTTACCAAAGGTGGGGGCTTTACTGGAATTGGCTGAGTAGGCCATGATTCCTCTCCCGGAACATCTGATACAGGTATCTCCCTTTCCTCCACCGGAAATAAGGGTTCACCCGTATCCCTGTCTAACACGAACGTGAAACCCATCTTAGTCAACTGAACCACTGCGTCCTTAGACTCCCCGTCCCTATCCAATGTCACCAGGATGGGGGCAGGAGGGTTGTCATAGTCGTAAATATCGTGGCGCACTGTCTGATAATGCCATTGTCTTTCTCCAGTAGCGGCGTCCAGCGCAATGACACAGTTGCCGAAAAGGTTAATCCCTTTTCGAAATCCCCCATAAAAATCGTTTGCCGGGGAGCCTGTGGCGAAAAACACCCAACCTCTTTCCTCATC
>PXCO01000041.1 GCA_003565295.1 Cyclobacteriaceae bacterium | reverse complement strand
TAAATTTTCCTATTTGATACGATGCCTTTTTCATAGCCTTAGGTATAGACTATATATTTAATTCAGGTATAATGTTCGCAGATTCTTTCATTTTTTTGTCCACAATCCTAGCATAAATCCCAGTGGTTTTTATTTCCCGGTGGCCCAGGCGCTTCTGGACTGTAAATAAATCTGCACCATTTTCGAGCAGCAATACGGCATTGGTGTGCCTGGCACTATGAAAAGTAATGTGTTTGAAGACACCGGCCCTATTGCACCACCGGACGATTTCATTGTTATAGACAGCACTATACTTAAGACCTACAAATACCCGATCTTTTGGTGATCTCCTTTCTCCCAATAAATCCCTGGCCTGCTTGGAGATATAGAGGTATTCCACACCATCAGTTTTTTCCTGCCGGAAATTTACCTTAAATAATTTTTCTCCTTCATCCCGAACCTCCGACCAGATCAAGGTATTGATATCAGACCACCGCAATCCTGTCAAACAAGAAAAAAGAAAAGCCCTTTTAAGCACCTCATATTTACAAGCTGTTTTATAAAGTGATTGCAGCTCATCCATTGTCAGGTATTCCCGTTGACTTTCAGCCTGTTCAAAAGCCTTAACTCTGGAAGCATAATTTATACTTAGGTAACCCTCATCAAAGGCGCTTCTAAGACAGGCCTTGAACTTATTGAAGTAGGAATATTTGGAATTCTGGGATAGGGGCAAGTTACTTTTTGTTCTGGCCTTTAGGTCAAAGTATTGCCTTGTCTTTTTTAAAAAATTATCGTCAATTTCTTCAAAAATTAGATTTGGACTAATGCAGCGGTTAAGATGGACAAGTGCTGATTGCCACACGCCATAATTTTTAACGGAATTGGATTTTTCCTCCATTTTCTCTTTAAAATATTCCAGAAAAGGACGTTTGGACTTGTTGAGGTTCTTGATTTCAAACTTGCCCTGTATGTAATTGCTTTTCCGTATAGCTAAAATATCCTCGGCTAGCCTGAGGTTTTCTTTATTATGTTTTCTTTCAACAGCAGTCTGGGGATTAGAATGTAAAGGTAACTTTAGGAACTCAAACTCCCGGAGGTGTACGCGTTTTCCCTTTTCATTTACTGTAGAGCCTTTATAGTATTCGATATATTGGCTTATTGTCCCGCTTGGTTGCTTTTTCTGTTTTAATGTAATATTCATGGCGTCCTCCTAATAGTTGTACATTTGTACAACTATTTGCTCCTCTAGTTGTACATTAGTTGTACAAAAATAGCAAAAAGGGCAAACAAAGTCAATAAACAGAATTCATAAATTGCTGATAGTCAAGCAAAAGAACAGAAAGGAAAACATGGTAAAGCAAATTTACTTCCCGATGCAAAACTTCGAAAAAATGTTCGCCAACAAATCATCCGTGGTAATCTCCCCTGTGATCTCCCCCAGAAAGTGCAAGGCCCGACGGATGTCCATGGCCAGAAAGTCATTGGTGATTTCTTCGTCTATGCCCCTCAGTACATCCAACAGGGATTCACGGGTCTGGGTAAGGGCATCGTAGTGCCGGATATTGGTGACCACCGTATTGCCGGTCTTGAATTTGTCCAGGTTGACCAATTCCAGGATTTTGTCCTTCAACAGATCCAGGTTTTTCTTTTGCCCGGCCGAGATAAAAATGGTGTCAGGATGTTTTTCTTTTAAACTATTGATTAAAAGATAATTAGACTTATCCATTTTATTCGCTACTTTAAGAAAAGGTACCCCCAGGTTCTCCAGCTTATTGATGTCACGGTTGATCTCCAACATGTCCGTATCCCCCAAATCAAAAAGATAAAGGATCAGAGAAGCGGTTTTCATTTTTTCCTGTGTGCGGCTTACCCCCATGGCTTCAATGGTGTCGGTGGTTTCCCTAAGTCCGGCCGTATCAATAAAGCGGAAAATCATCCCACCTATATTGATTTCATCTTCAATAAAGTCCCTTGTGGTGCCTGCTATTTCAGAAACGATTGCTTTTTCCTCATTGAGCAAGGCATTCAGTAGGGTGGATTTACCGGCATTCGGCTTCCCTGCAATTACTGTGGGGACCCCGTTTTTGATGACGTTGCCCAGATCAAAGCTGCTGATCAATTGCTCTACCACCCTCAGCAGTTTTTCCACTAACTCCCTTAAATCCTCCCGGCTGGCAAATTCCACATCCTCTTCGGTAAAGTCCAGTTCAAGTTCAATCATGGAGGCGAAATGTATAAGTCTTTCCCTCAGGGATGTAATCTCCCCACTAAACCCACCCCGCATCTGGTTGAGGGCCGCTTGGTGGGAGGCTTCAGAATCGGCGTTGATTAAATCCGCTACTGCCTCGGCCTGGGCCAGGTCAAACTGCCCGTTCAGAAACGCCCGCTGGGTAAACTCGCCTGGCTTTGCCGGCCGTGCCCCCTTTTTTAGCAGTAGTTTGATGACCTGATTTACGATGTAACTGGAGCCGTGGGTGGATATCTCCACAACGTCCTCTTTGGTAAATGACTTCGGTGCTTTAAAAAGGGTTACCAATACCTCGTCGATTACCCGTTCTCCCTCCCGTATGGTTCCATAATGTACCGTATGGGAGGGCTGGGCCTCCAGGTCCTTACCCCGGAATATTTGGTTGGCCAGTCCAATGGCATTGGGGCCAGAGAGGCGTATAACGGCAATGGCCCCGACTCCTTGAGGGGTAGCCAGGGCCACTATGGTATCTTCATTGTCTTTTAGATTGAAGCTCATTTAATTCTTGAATTTATCCACCAGCCCGTCCAATGCGGTCAGAAAGGGCTTGGGCTCCCGGTAACCGGGCAATTGGGTAATGTTCTCCATGGCAGCATCCATGATCACAAAATTGGGGTAGGACCGTACCTGCATGGCCCTGGCCATGGTTTCTTCACTGTACTCTTTCCCTCTAAACTCAAACTTTTTCTTGCGGTTTTCCGCATTTAACTTCACTGCATAAAAGTTGTTATTTACATATTCCACTACTTCGGCATCCGTGAAGGTTTCCTTATCCATTTTTTTGCACCATCCGCACCAGTCCGTATATACATCCACCAGTACCATGCGGGGTTCCTCCTCCATCAATTTCACTACTTCATCGAAGCTGTGCCAGGTGATTTCCTTTTGTGCATAGGAGTAGCTGAGGAATAAAAACAAAAAGAAAGTTATAACTAAATTTTTCATGATTATAGATAGAAGCGTTATTTCAAAGTTATGGGTATTTTATAAAAGGAAAAAACCTATGGTTTCACCTTTTGAATTTAAGAACGTAATAATTAAATCCTCGGTTCAGATTTCTTTGCAAGGATAATTGAAAAAATAATGAGGTATAGCCAGGTGCTATGAGCAAATCGCAATCCTCACGTATCATTTTACATCAAATAGTTGCACCAGAATATTGGAGGATACCTCTTTAGAGACAAAAAGCTTCCTGGATTCATCCACACGGATTTCCAAAGAACCGTCAAATTCCACTTTGTCCAATATCTCCACTTTTGCCCCTATATACACACCCACTTTATCCAGGTAACGTAAAAACGCGGCACTGCTGTCGCTTACCGTCACAATTTTACCTCTCTCGGCAATCTTCATGTCCTGAAGTTTTGATTTCGGCTTTTCCTGCCACTCTCCGGATTCGTCGGGTATGGGGTCCCCATGGGGGTCAAATTTAGGGAATCCCAGGTACTCATCCAGGCGGCGAAAGAGTAGGGGAGACCTCACGTGTTCCAACTGTCCGGCTACTTCATGCACCTGATCCCATTGGAAGTGTAGTTTTTCCACCAAAAAAACTTCCCAAAGCCTACCCCTTCTCAACACCTGCAGGGCTGTTTTTCGACCTTTCTCCGTCAAGTGTACCCCGTGGTACTTTTTATAATCCAAAATTCCCTTTACCGCCAGTTTCCTGATCATGTCAGATACTGAGGCGGGTTTGGTATGGATGGCATTGGCGATATCATTGGTGCCAATGGGAAGCGCTTCATTTTGGGTGAGCCGGAATATGACTTTCAGGTAATTTTCCTCGGATGGGCTGAGTGAAATCATTGGTGTAAGGGGTTTAATTTTTGCCAATATAGTAATTTAGTTTGGTCTAAAAATTATTTTAACAATGGGCTAAATCACCTGTGGATAACTGCCATTTTTCTCTGGACAATGATTTAGAGTAGACTTTAAAAAATATTAGATTTGACTAAAAAAATGTCTATATATCTGTATATCAAATTAGTATGTTCTTAATATCCCCAAAACTCATAGTATCAAACAGGCAAAATGCACCCCTTTGAAAAATGCAATTTATCGGGAATCTTCTTTAAGTAATCCTTGAAATAATGTCAGAAATTTCGGGGCCTCCTCCTTCCAAAATAGGTGCTCATCATTTTTGGGGGAAGGATAAAGTTGCATGGATAAAAGTGCTTTCATATGCTCCACCGATTTCCGGTAATCGGAAAAATCTATGGCCAGACCAGCGGAATGTTGCTGTACCAATCGGTTCCATTCAGGAACATGAGTAATCAATATCGCCTTCTTCATGGCCAGTGCCTCATACAGCTTAGAGGGAATTTTAGGGGCAATGCTAGGCAGCGGTCTGTAGGGCATTAACCACACCGATGCCTGCCTCACCATGGTCATTATTTTTTCGTAGGTAAGGGGAGCTTGTGAAACCTCCCAATGGATCTGGGGGTGGTGTCCAAATCGTTTTTTTATTCGATTGTAAAAAGAATAGGAAGGACAATGCCCAACGATACACAAGGAGGACTCCTTATCTGATGCCAGATAATGCTCAAACCATAACAAGGCATCGTAAGTGCCATAAACCTGGGCTAAGGTACCCGCGATCACAAATTTGACCGGTTCCGAAATAGCTTCAGGGGGGATTCCCATAGCTGCATACTTTTCCAAAGCTTTGTTTTCTATCACTGTGGCTGGTCGGAAATGCGGGAGTTCCCTTAGGTAACATTTTTCTGCAAGCAAAAAATGATCGACAAATGGTCTTGCGGCGCCTTCCAGCATTTTCACTGTAAAAATGGCCACCCCTCTAAGGAGAAGTGGAAGGGATTGGTTATACCGCAGGTTGTTAGCATGGTTTTCTTGCACATCATACACCCAAACAAAATGCCGTATCCATTTAGCGGCCAAAATGACGGGGATCACTTCGAAGGTGCTCGTGACAACAAGGTCAGGTTTGAGGGTAAGGATAAGCTTGAAAAGCTTAAAATACGTTAAAATCCTACCAAATTGACCTCTTTTTCCCGAAAAAAGGGGGATTAACTGTGCCAGGGAGTTTTTTGGTGTTTTTTTTGAAGCATATCCAGCGAGGGTCACCCGGAATTTCCCATTGTCAAGAAGTGTCAGTGCCAACTTGTGGTAGGAGCGCACGTCATCCACAGGCTTGAGCACGGAGGCAAAAAGGACACGGGGAGCTGCTTGCATGGCCGATTCATATTTAATTTTGGCTTAAAGTTAAAAAATTAAGGTCCCGTGAAGTAGATTTCGAATTTATATCTACTTTTACCTGCCCAAAGGTAATGGTGAAAGATTTGCCAATATCGTTATTGAAGAAACTATTTCAAGATAATCGCTAAACTATTTATGGAATTACAGAATATCATAGAGAAAGCCTGGGACAACAGGGATTTACTGAATGAAAAAGACGTTCAAATTGCCATTAAAACGGTGATTGCGGACCTGGACAATGGAAGTATCCGGGTAGCTGCTCCAGATGGTCAGGGAAATTGGACAGTAAATGACTGGGTGAAAAAGGCAGTGATTCTGTATTTCCCCATACAAAAAATGAGGACCATTGAGGTAGGGCCATTTGAGTTTCATGATAAAATGGCTTTAAAAACAAATTATGCCAAACAGGGCGTAAGAGTGGTGCCTCATGCTGTGGCCCGATATGGAGCCTACCTAGCCAAGGGTGTGGTGATGATGCCAAGTTATGTGAACATAGGTGCCTATGTGGACAGCGGCACCATGGTAGACACCTGGGCAACTGTGGGTTCTTGCGCTCAGATCGGCAAAAATGTTCACCTAAGTGGTGGTGTCGGGATAGGAGGGGTTTTAGAACCTATTCAGGCCGCCCCCGTAATAGTGGAAGATGGTGCATTTGTAGGGTCCAGAGCCATCATTGTGGAGGGAGTCAGGATAGGCAAGGAGGCGGTGGTCGGCGCGGGTGTGACCCTTACGGCCAGCTCTAAAATCATTGACGTCACCACTGAGGAAGGAAAAGAATACAAGGGGTATGTACCCGAAAGGTCAGTAGTGATCCCTGGATCCATTACCAAAGAATTTGCCGCGGGGGAGTATCAGGTGCCCTGTGCGTTGATCATTGGAAAGCGCAAAGCTTCCACTGATCTCAAAACTTCCCTTAACGATGCGTTAAGGGAAAATAATGTAGCAGTTTAATCGTATATTCTAATATGAATTTGTTGAAAAGAATAAGTGGAATTGCATTGTTGTCCCTTTTGCTGTTTGCATGCGGGGAGAGCGGCACTTCTTCTGATGGGGATAAGCTATTTAAAAATGAACAGTTTGAGGAGGCAGTTGCTGCCTACGATAAGAAACTAAAAAATAGGCCGAAAAATGTGAAAGCGTTGTACGGTAGAGGAAGAGCCTATGAGGAGTTAGGTGAATTAAAGAAGGCCGAGGAAAGCTTTAAAAAAGCATTGGAGCAGGATACCAAGAACACACAAATTCTGCTGAGCCTCTCAAACTTGCACCATAAGCAAAAAAACTACGAATTATCTTTAATGTATGCAGATAATGCAGTAGAAGTTTCCGGTGCACCCCCCATGGCATATTTTATGAAAGCCAGGGCCATGCACCAACTTGGTAATGTGGATGAGGCAAGGAGGGAGTATAATGCAGCCATTAAAATGAGCCCCAATTACGGGCAGGCCTACTATTACAGGGGAATGCTCAATCAGGCGACAGATGATAATAAGCAAGCTTGTGAGGATTTCAGGAAAGCAGCTGAAAACAATTACGAGCAGGCGCAGGAAGCCTTGAATAACTATTGCAATTGAATTAAATAATCAAATCTATTAAAAGGCCCGGTTCTTTAACTTTTAGAACCGGGTTTTTTTATGGATGGGAAAAAGGCATTCTAAAGCTGGTCCTTTTTTCACTTAGGTCCAGTTGGTCCTGGTGATCACAGAGTACCTCTGATGCAGTGGTACCCGCACCCTGACAAGCCTGGCATTCCCCATATTCTATTTTATCGCCATCACATCTTATACAGGTCAGCCTACCGTTGCCATCGCATCTTTCGCAATCATAGTATTCCACGATGTTGAACACATTTTTTTTAGTCACTAAACCTTTTCCTGCACACCTGCTACACCCCACTATACCATTTCCTCTACACACCCTACAATCCTGCTCTATATGGGTGCTTCCATTACAAGTGCTACAATCCACCAGCCTATAACCCTTTCTATCGCATAGCTGGCATGATTTTATTTCCTCTATTTTGGGTTGAAGTTTGGCCTGAAGGTCCTTGGCCTCCTTATAATGATCCCCTTTGAAGCCATTTAAATCGAGGTATTTATTCAAGAAATTTTGGCTATTGTCATATTGCCCAAGATGAAAGAGAGTTTCGGCAAACAGATAGGGCATTTCCGGGGGTATGGGCACATTGCTTTGGATAATCTGCCTGAATTGTTCATTTGCCTTTTGGTAATCTCCTCTTTCCATGGCATCTATAGCTTGATTAAGTGCCCTTGTGGTACCGCCAAGGTTAGGTCCTACTTGGGCATGACTTTGAAGGATAGCCAAAGAGGTTAACATTAGAAAAAAGAGGCTATTGATGAAGACCTTTTGCATAGAATTCCTCGGGTTTACAGGCTAAACGACATCAAAGTTACATTTTTAATCCAACCCACATGCTCATTTTCACCAGTTTTAACAAGTTAAACGTCAGGTATGCTTGATAATTTTGCGATTATAGGTGCTATAATACAAAAAGAATCTACAAAAAAATACAGGTTTTTATACTTTTGGCTTATGAACAAGATAGCTGTGATTGGGGGAGGTGCTTCAGGTTTTTTTGCTGCCATTCATGCCACCGCCGTGACCAACACTGTGGATTTATTTGAGAAATCCGGTAAGGCCTTGGCCAAGGTAAAGGTATCGGGTGGGGGTAGGTGCAATGTGACCCACTACTGTATGCATCCAAAAACCTTAAGTGGTTTTTATCCTCGTGGGGGTAATTTTTTAAAAAAGGTCTTTTCGAAATTTGCGGTGAGAGAAACCATGGAATGGTTCAAAAGTTACGGTGTGGACCTAAAGGTGGAGGATGATAACCGGGTCTTCCCTGTAAGCGACCAGTCTTCTACCATCATCAATTGCTTACATAAAGTTGCAGGGGAAAGAGGGGTAAGCGTTCTCCTTCATTCAAGGATAGATCAACTAAAGGTAATATCCTCAGGCTTTGAGCTATGGTGCAACGGCAAGAAATCCATTTACAATAAAGTAATCATTTGTACAGGTGGGGCCTCAAAGGGAGAAAGCTACCGATGGATAGAGAATTTGGGTCATTCCATTATTCCTCCCATTCCATCTTTATTTACTTTTAACCTTCCTGGATCAGACCTCACCATGCTCAGTGGGATCAGCCTATCCAATGCCCAGGTAAGATTGGTGGGGACCAAGCTTTCCTATGAAGGCCCCTTGCTCATCACACATTGGGGAGTAAGTGGTCCTGCGGTATTAAAACTTTCCGCTTATGGAGCCACCTGGTTAAATGAAAACAAGTACAAGGCAGAAGCACAAATAAGATGGGTAGCGGATTTAGGAGAGGAGGACCTAAGGGGAGAACTCATGCGCTATAAACAGCAGCATCCAAAAAGAACAATAAGCCGTCACCCCATGTTTTCTATTCCTTTAAGACTTTGGATTTTTTTGTTGCAAAAAGCCAATATTGATGAAAATTCCATGTGCATGGAGCTTTCCAAAAAACAAATCAATAAATTAGTGGAAAATTTATTTAGATTTTCGATTTTTATTCAGGGAAAAACTACCTTTAAGGAAGAGTTTGTGACGGCTGGCGGTGTTGAATTGGATGAAGTCAACCCCCACACCATGGAAAGTAAATTGATTCCCGGGCTTTATTTTTCGGGAGAGGTATTAAACTTGGATGGGATTACCGGGGGCTTTAATTTTCAAGCCGCTTGGAGTACAGGGTACTTAGCTGGAACTGCTGCATCTGAACAATAAATATGGAACACTTAAACGAGAATATTGACTACCAGAAGATTGAAGAAATGGTAGAAGGTGATGAAGATTTTAGAAGGCAGTTATTGGAAGCTATCATCCTGGCCATTGAAGAACTTAGGCAGGTATATTTTCAGGCCCTGGAGGAGGAAAATGTGGAAGCCATCAAACAAGCCCGGCACAAGATCAAACCCACACTTTCTTTATTTGGTTTGAAGAGATTAACTAAGGTACTTTACGTTGGAAAAAAGGTGATTTTAGAAGAAGGGTTTCAACATTCAGCATTGGATCGGCACAAGGAGGAATTAAATGAGGCATCAGAAGATCTGCTCAATGATTTGAAAGCCTTTCATTGACTTTAATGCATGATTTATCATTTGGAGAATCGCTAAATTTCTTAAGGTATCATTTTCACGGGGATATCTATTGACGGATGCCGGAGATTTTTATTTTGGTACCAGTCCTTGCTATTATTTTTCATGTGTTTATATTTTCTTTTCAGCGGCCACATAGCCTGCCCCAGCCTGCCCCGAACTCGATTCGGGGAACTCGATTCGGGGGAATTTCGCAACGCCCCGATAGCTATCGGGGCATCCCAGTGTGTGACGTGCTCGTCATGCCCTGACTGCCGTCAGGACAGGCTCGATTTCATCATTGGAATATCCTACACCGATAGTCAATGTTTTAAAAAACCCATTTTTTTCCAGTGACACGTTATCCTTATGAGCTGATCTGTGTCCAAAAATGGCTTCATTTAATAACCCTGTTGAGGGTTGGGGATGCAATTTTAGCGCTCAAAGAGCCTGTATCAAATTGGATTTAACAAAGGAATTTTAAATTTTTTCAAGATTGTTAATTTCCATACTCCTTATTAAATATGGAATTGGCATAAATGTTGGATAATTATCCATACAAAACCAGCAAAATAAGAATTGTTGCCTAATTGCATTTGGCAACCAAAAAATGGTAGTTGACATCTAGGTCTTTAAGGTAAGGGTAGGGATAAACGGGTATTTTATCCTCAATCTGTTTCAAATTAGACGAACAAAATGGTAATTGTAGCTATTGGAGCATCGGCAGGAGGCCTCGAGCCATTAGAGAATTTCTTTAAGAAGCTCAACCCCACCCCTAAGGCGGCATTTGTGGTTGTTCAGCATCTTGCTCCGAATTATAAGAGTTTAATGGATCAGCTGCTTAGGCGTCACACTTCTTTACCAATTGAAATCATCGAAGAGGGCAGCTCCATTGAGGAAGGAAAAATATACTTGAACCCCCCAAAAAAAGTGGTGAAAATTTCTGAAGGAAATCAGCTTAAATTTTCTTTAGAGACTAAGGACGAAAAAGGCCTTAGCTTTCCAATCAGTAATTTTCTTCAGTCCCTTTCTCATGTTCATGCACCCAATGTGATAGGCATTATTCTCTCCGGAACGGGCTCTGATGGTTCTGAAGGACTAAAAAAAATAAAAGAGGATGGGGGAATCACCCTGGTACAGGCCCCGGATGAAGCAAAATTTGACGGTATGCCCAAAAATGCGATTTATACCGGTGCCGTAGATTTTATCCTCCCGGTGGATGAGTTATCTGCCAAAACCCTTCAATTGGTGGATGACCTGGTGCATAACAGAACCAACAGGCTATATCAAAAATCCCAATTCCTTAACAAGATACTTGCCCTGATAAAAAAACATACGGGTATGGATTTTAAGGCATATAAGGAATCCACCATCCACAGAAGAATAGACCGTAGAATTTCAATACTGGGATGTAAATCCAATGAGGCCTACCTAGAGGTCATTAACACCTCAGAAGCGGAGGCGCGAACCCTTTGCGAGGATTTATTTATCGGGGTCACCAGTTTTTTCAGAGATGCCGAAGCCTTCAATCAATTAGAGGAACTTATTATTCCCAGGATATGCCAAAAGGAAAACCCCAATGAAAGGATCAGGGTTTGGGTACCAGCCTGTTCCACGGGTGAGGAAGCCTATACCATAGCTATTTTGATAAAGGAGCACCTTAAAACAAAGGATTTGAAGAATCCTGTCACAATTTTCGCCACGGATGTTAACAGGGGTGCGGTGAAAAAGGCTGGCTTTGGTGTATTCAATGCAAGTCTTCTAAAGAACGTTGACCCAAACTATTTAAAAAAGTATTTTATTTCCTCTTCACAGGGTCAGTTTAGAATTGTGAAAGAGGTTAGGGATATGATTGTGTTTTCCATACACAACATTTTAAGAGACCCTCCATTTAGTAAAATCGATCTAATTAGCTGTAGGAATTTTCTAATTTACCTCAAGCCGGAGGTACAACAGAAAATTTATTCCTATTTCAGGTATAGTCTTCACGACGAAGGATATTTGCTGTTGGGTAGCAGCGAGAGCCTTGGGGATATGCAGGAATATTTTGAAGAAGTTAACCGAAAGTGGAAAATTTTTAAAAACATCAAAAACACTTCCCTTCCAGATGTGGATTTACTCAAGAATGATTTTAGTGCACGTACCTTTCCCTCTACAAACACCATGGAGCATAAAAAAACAATTCAGAAAAACGAAACTAAATTCCCAAAGGAAAAACTTAACAAAACCTTAATTCAAAAGTATGTTCCTCAATCGGTAATTGTGGATAAGGATTTTCACATAGTGCATACAGTGGGAAACGTCTTCGAATACCTAAGGTTTCCTCCAGGGGAGTTCAGCAACAATCTCATGGACCTTGTACCCGAAGAATTAAAAGTCACGCTTGAAATTCTCTTTAGGAAAGTGGAAAGGGGGGAGAAGGCCCTTCAATTGAGCGATATTGCCCTATTACCGGATGAAAAAAACCGGAAATTTGACCTTATCATTAAAAACCTGGATAGAGATATGATAGGAGGAGGCTTTTTGATGATGGAAATTCAGGAAAATAAACCATCTGAGATTGATCAGGAAGATGAGCAAACCACTTTACATATCAAAAAGTTTGACCTTGACCATGATTCAAAGGTGAAAATCAAGGAGCTTGAGGATGAAATCAAGTATACCAAGGAAAATCTTCAAACCACCATTGAGGAACTGGAAACCAGCAATGAGGAACTTCAATCCACGAATGAAGAGCTGCAAAGTTCCAATGAGGAGTTGGAATCTGTGAATGAGGAATTATATACCGTGAACGCCGAATACCAGGAAAAGGTAGAAGAACTATCGGTACTTAATGATGACCTTAACAACCTCTTGAACAGTTCAGATATTTCCATACTTTTTCTGGATGAAAACCTATATATCCGAAGAATCACCAAATCAATCAAGCGATTGCTCAGTATTGATGAAAGGGACTTGGGAAGATCCATTACCGATTTCACCTCAAAGATAGATTTCGAAAAAATCATCAATGAAATCAAAAAAGTCCATGAAAGTCTCAACAGCAAGGAGCTGGTGGTCAATGATATTGAGGGCAACGTTTATGTGCTGAAGATTTCTCCCTTCCGAACCTATAAAAATGAGATTAAGGGGGTCGTACTGAGCTTTTTGGATATAACCAAACTGGAGTCCAATGAGAAGGAGCTAAGCGAGTTGCAATCCTCCCTAATTGAGGCAAAAAACAAGATCAGTGAACAGGAAGATTTGTTCAGGCTTATTGCGCTTCATTCCACTGATATGATCTCCATACATAGCCTTGATTATAAGTTCGAATATGCCTCTCCTAGCTGTAAGGAGCTCACAGGAAAGGTGGAAAAGGAACTAAAGGAGGGGAACCTACTTGGTATTGTGGACGAGAGGGACAAGGATATTTTGGTCAAGGGTATTAAGACTTCCTTGGAAGGAAAGAATCCTGGGGCAATTGCTTACAGATTCAAGGATTCAAATGGGAAAATCAAATGGTTTGAGTCTAACGTTAAATGTATTACGGATAATAATGGAAAACCCTCCAAAATATTGTTAACCACGCGTGATATTACCGAATCCGTTGATTACCAAGAGGAGCTTAGATTATTGTCCAGTATTGTAAAGGAAACCAGTAATGCTGTGGTGGTCACTGATATCCATCAAAAGGTACTTTGGGTGAATGAAGGCTTTATGGATAGGACGGGTTATACCCTTGAAGAGAGCATTGGTAAAAGTCCCGGGGAATTATTGCAAGGTGAAGAATCAGACCCCAAGGTGGTGAAGAAGATGAAGGAAGGGGTGCTTTCAGAAAAGGGCTTTGACGTGGAAATAATTAATTATACCAAAAGTAAAGAAAAGTTTTGGGTGAGGATACAATGCCAGCCTTTTTATGATAAAAACAAAATCCTCAAGGGCTTCTTCGCTATTCAAAGTGATATCAGCCTTCAAAAAAGCGTGGACGATAAGTTTAGAAAATTCAATAGGGAATTGGAAAAAAAGAACTTTCAACTCGAACTAATCAATAATGAACTTAGGCAGTTTGCCCATATGGCCTCCCATGACCTAAAAGAACCTGTGCGTGGTATAACGGGTATACTCGACCTGATTAAGGAAGATTATGCGGATAAACTAGGTGATGATGGTACTACGGTGCTAGACATGGCCATCAATTCAGGGAATAGGATGATTGAATTGATCAATGGTTTGTTGGAGTTTTCCCAAACAGGCAAACTCAGTGAGAAAGAAGAGTGGGTAGACATCAAAAGGGTCATTGCCATGGCCAATGATAACCTGGCGATGTTATTGGATAAAAACAATGCAAAGGTAGAGGTAGGTGAATTACCCAAAATCAAGGGTTTTGAGCAATTGCTTGTACGGTTGTTCCAAAATTTGATTTCCAATGCCGTTAAATACAAGGGAGATTCTCCCCCGGTTATTTCCATAAATTATGAAAAAGAGGACAAGTACTTAAAGGTCCTGGTAAGGGATAATGGCAGTGGTATCCGCGAGCAGGATATTCCAAAACTCTTTAAGGTTTTTTCCCGGCTTAAAACAAAGTCCAGAGTAGAAGGTTCTGGATTGGGGCTTTACATTTGTAAGCAAATCATGGAACAGCATGGAGGCACGATCTCGGCCTCTTCGAGCTATGGAAATCATACTACTTTTATTTTAAGGTTTCCACATGACAAATAGACTTTCATGCAGATATGGTGGAAGAATACAAGGAAATTAATCAAGCCATTAAGTCTTTCTGGAACTTCCATGGCCTTTAAAGCCGCTTTTCTCCCAAAATTGCAATGGTTTCGCCAATTGACAAGGCACTAGTGGCGGCAGGAGAAGGGGCATTGAGCACATGGATCGCATGGGCCGATTCCTGAATGGCAAAATCATCCAGGAGTCCACCTTCCTTATCACAAGCCTGGGCTCTCACACCTGCCCCCCCCGCTTCCAAATCTGATTCCTGTATATCAGGGATCAAAGCCTGTAGGGCTGTGGTAAATGCGGATTTTGAAAAAGAGCGTTTATATTCACCCAAACCGGTTTTCCAGTATTTGGACGCCACCTTTTGCAATCCTGGCCAGGTGACGGCGTCCACGAATTCCTTCAGATTGAAATCTGAACGCTTGTACCCTTCCTTTTTAAATGCCAACACTGCATTAGGCCCTGCTTCAATACCCCCCCGCATCATCCTGGTAAAGTGAACGCCTAAAAAGGGGAAGTTTGGGTCGGGAACTGGATAGATCAGGTTTTTCACCAAATACTGTCTTTCCTTTTTAATCTTATAATATTCCCCTCTGAAGGGTATAATCCGAATGTTAGGAGGTGATTTTGATTCCATTTCTGCGATCTTATCAGCATATAGACCTGCACAATTGACCATAAACTTAGCCTCTAAGCTACCCCTGCTTGTGACCACGGTGAGCCCCACCGGCTGGGGGTGTATTTCTTCCACCTTGTGCTCCAAATATACTTCCCCACCAGCCTCCATAAACTTCCTTTTATAGGCCATGGCTACCTGCGTATAATCAATAATACCCGTCTGAGGTATATATAGTGCGGCTACTCCTGCACAATAGGGCTCATGTTCTTTCAATTCATCGAGGGTGATGGCCCTGCTGCCTACCAAGCCATTGGCAAGTCCTCTCTCAAGAAGCTTATTTAAAAGAGGAATTTCGGCTTTTTTGGTAGCTACCACTACCTTCCCCGTGATCTCATAAGGGACACCTTCTTTTTCGCAAAATTCCAAAAGTTGTTGATAACCTTTCACGCAGTTGGTGGCTTTCAAACTTCCAGGCTTATAATACAGTCCGGAGTGTATCACCCCACTGTTGTGTCCTGTTTGGTGCTGGGCGATTTCCTTCTCCTTTTCCAACAAGGCAACCCTCAAACCTGGCTTCTTTTTCAACAATTGAATTCCCGAGGCTAACCCGACTATGCCTCCTCCTATGATAATAATGTCGTATTTCATGTGTTTATAATTGTTTTCCAGCGGTCATAACCTGCCCCGTACCGCAGGTCGGGGTGGAATCTCGCTTTGATAATCATCCTTCCGTGTGAGGTTTTCCTCATGCCCTGACTGCCGTCAGGACAGGCTCGATTTCATGTGTTTATAATTGATTTTTATTTGCCACAACTTGTCCCGATCTTCGGGATAGCCTGCCCCAGCCTGCCCCGAACTCGATTCGGGGAACTTGTTTCGGGGGACTCGCTTCGGGAGCCTGTCCCGAATTCACTTCGGGAGAATCTCGCAACGCCCCGATAGCTATCGGGGCATCCCAGAGTGTGACGTGCTCGTCATGCCCTGACTGCCGTCAGGAAAGGCTCGATTTCATATGATTATAATTTGCTTTTTAAAGGCCATAACTTGTCCCGCACTGTAAGTCGGGATAGCCTGCCCCAGCCTCAATTCGGGGAACTTGCTTCGGGGGAATCTCGCAATAATAATCATTCCTCTGTTTGTCGTTTGGGTCATGCTCGATTTCATTTGGATCAGTTTAAAGGCTAAATATAAGGCAGTATAACGAAAATTGAGAAGAGAACAACCTTAAATTTCTAACTTAAATTCACCAGTTATCTTCATCCTTAGGATGATCCACCTTATTAAATTTGTGCTTTATGTCATTTAATATATTATCTTCAAAATCAGACATATATTTAAAATCACCTAATTTCAATAATTGGTGGATGCGCAGCAGTTGATCATAATTGGAGGAAGGGATATGGTATGGAACTTTTAATAATCGTGGGTCATTTTTCTTAAAGGGAGGAACAATGCTTCCCCCATAAAAATAAGGGATGAGGGTTTTTGAGCAAGAAAGGCAAACTTTGTCTATCCTATAGGTAGTAAATATCTGTAATAGCCGGGTGTTGATTTCTTCAAAAAATTGTAGGGTTGAAGCCAACCTCACCCTGGAACCTGCTCTGGACTTACCCTTTGTATTCAAATGTTTGATTTGACTTTTACCCTGCTTTTTCCTTACCATATAAGCCCTGAACACCTTATGATCCATAAGCTGATCCTCTTCGAAAAAACCAACGCTCCCAAGGCCTGACTCAATCAAAATAATGATGAATTGAAATCCGTCAATTGGCTGAAGGGAGTCCAAGGCCAGGTTTACCGGTAATCTCACCCATATTTTGCCTCCTCCTGCAAATTCATAGATTATTTGATGCTTATTGGTTTCGATGGTCTTCGACTTAGCCAAACGGTTTAGTTCATCCAAATATTGCAGGGTCTCTTTGGGGGCCAAAAACTGGTTGTGCATGGTCTTAATGGCGTAAGTTGGCATAAAGCCAGGTCGACAATGGTGTCATTAATAATGTACTTTTTGACCCAAATGAACCGCCTAGTTTTTAAATGATTGTAAATTTCTTAATTTCAAGTTACGATTATTTTACACGCAAATGAATAAATTAACTATAACCATTCAAATAATCAACCTATGAAAATTGCTATGCTTGGCTCAGGGTTCATAGCCCGGTTTTATGCAGATACCCTTCATGCCCAACGCAGAAAAGATCAGTTACACCTGGTATATTCCCGTTCAGCTGAAAATGCGAAGCGCTTTGCAATGGATTACGGGCTATCGCATTATAGTACCAATCTGCATGAGGCCATTAACCATGAGGATACCGAGGTAGTGGTGATTGCATTGCCCAATCATCAACATGAAGAGGCTGTACTTGCTTGTGCAGCTGCAGGCAAAGCAGTGCTTTGTACCAAGCCATTGGGTAGAAATGCCAAGGAGGCTAAAATCATGCTGCATGCAGTGGAAAAAGCCGGAATATTTGCAGGATACCTGGAAGACCTTTGTTATACTCCAAAATTCCTAAAGACCTTAAAGAGTATTTCTCAAGGTAGCCTGGGTAAAATATTGTGGACCAAGTCCAGAGAAGCACACCCCGGTCCTCATAGTGATTGGTTTTGGGACAAGGAGCTGTCCGGTGGCGGTGCCATAATCGATTTGGGTTGCCATTGTGTGGAAATAGGCCGTAATTTCATAGGTAAGCACATCAAGCCCGTGGAAGTAATGTGCTGGGCCGATACTCAAGTGCACCCAATAGACGCTGAAGACCACGCCATAGGCCTGGTAAGGTACGCAAATGGGGCCATAGGTCAATTCGAGGTGAGTTGGACATTTAGAGGAGGGATGGATTTAAGGGATGAGGTGATGGGGACAGAGGGGACTGCTTGGCTTAATAGTTTCCTGAGGACTGGGTTTGAGATGTTCACCACTGGAAAAGGAGGGGGGTATGTGGCAGAAAAGGCAGAGTCAGATGCGGGGTGGTTGTTTCCAGTGGGGGATGAAGCACATGAGCTGGGTTACCCACATATGTTTACCGATATGTTTGAGGCCATTGAAAACCGAAGAGCCCCTTTGGAGACTTTCTATGACGGGTACGTAGTCAATGCCATATTGGATGCCGCATTCAAATCAGCCTCAACTAAACAATGGGAGTCTGTGGAATTGGAAGAATGGAGGGGGGAGCAGGAGACCGAAAAATTATCAGGGCACCAATCCTATGATGACAACCACTGGTTGATTAAACGTGAAATCCTCCCTAATGGGGATAAAAAATTAATAGTTAAGGAAAAAAGCACGGGAAAAGTAAGCCAGGTCGTGGAAAAAGAGGGATAAGCACAACAAGGAGACTTAGTTTTTTCTGTGCGGGGTGTTAATATTCGTTCTGCATCCCGTATGTACATTCCATGATTTACCTTTATTCAAAAATAAATTTTAACTTTGCCTTTTCTGTAACTATCTTCATATATGGTATTAGAATTTGAAAAGCCCATAGCGGACTTAGAACATAAACTTCGGGAGATGAAAGAGCTGGCGAAGGGGAAAAATATAGACCTTTCATCGGACATTGCTTCGTTGGAGGAAAAACTTAAGACCTTGAAAAAAGAGACCTTTCAAAACCTTACCCGATGGCAGAGGGTGCAGCTATCCAGGCATGCTGATAGGCCCTACGCTTTGGACTATATCTATGAAATCACCAATGACTTTATAGAACTGCATGGCGACAGAAGTGTAAAAGACGATAAGGCCATGGTAGGGGGGCTTGGGGACATAGACGGCAAGACGGTTATGTTCATCGGCCAACAAAAAGGCCGAAACACCAAGCAACGTCAAGAGAGGAACTTTGGGATGGCCAATCCGGAGGGCTACAGGAAGGCCCTTAGGTTGATGAAGCTTGCCGAAAAGTTCAACAAACCCATCGTCACCCTGATCGACACTCCCGGCGCTTTCCCGGGTCTTGAAGCTGAGGAGAGGGGACAAGGGGAGGCCATCGCCAGAAACCTCAGAGAAATGTTCAAGCTAAAAGTTCCGGTGATCTGCATCATCATAGGTGAGGGTGCCTCCGGAGGTGCCTTGGGCATAGCCATTGGAGACAAGGTCTTTATGTTGGAAAACACCTGGTATTCTGTGATCTCCCCTGAATCATGCTCTTCCATACTGTGGAGAAGTTGGGATTATAAGGAACAAGCCGCAGAGGCGCTGAAACTAACTGCTTCGGATATGCAGCACCATAAGTTGATAGATGGCATCATTGAAGAGCCATTGGGTGGTGCCCATAAAGATATGCAAGGTATGGCCACAACTGTGAAGGCAACGATCAAATCAGCTTTACAAGAGCTAGAAAATCTCAATCCCGAGGAAAGAATTCACAAAAGGATTGACAAATTTTGCGCTATGGGAGTATTTGTAGAGCATTAAAGTATCATTAACCTCCTTCATTGGAGGTTTTTTAATGGCGCTCCGCTCACTTCCAAGCTAAGATAGCTTCCCGGAATTACCAAAAAACCTTGAATTGAACAAATGAAATCGAGCATGACGCAAGCGACCCACGGAGGGATGCCCCGATAGCCATTGGGATGACCATTGAAAGACAATTATAAACAGATGAAAGATCAGACTGTTTTACCCTTAGGTATGGCAATGTCAGGTGGTGGAATCAGAGGAGTGGCTCACCTGGGAATTTTAAAGGCCTTCAACGAAAAAGGGATTTTTCCTGATCGGCTATCCGGAACAAGTGCGGGAGCCATAGCTGGAGCAATGTATGCAGGTGGCTATTCTCCATCCGAAATATTGGACATTATAATTCAAACACGGTATTTTAGGTTTATCAAGCCTGCCATTAGTTGGAAAGGCCTGCTGAAGTTAGATCAAGTGGCTGAATTGTATGCTCAATACTTGCCTGTGGATGATTTTTCCTCCCTTAAGATCCCTCTTTCAGTTGCCGCTACGCATCTTCAGAAGGGGGAG
>PXCO01000284.1 GCA_003565295.1 Cyclobacteriaceae bacterium | reverse complement strand
TGGCCGATAATCTTAATAAATTTAATGCTATCAAAACCCCTAAAATGAACCTTAAGTATTTGTGTATAGGCTTAATTTGGTTGGCGTTGGGTTGTCAGCCACCTCTTCCTGAGGAGGTAAAATCGGCCATGAAGGACCTGCCGGAGGAGCTAGACTACAATCTGCATATCAAGCCTATCTTATCAGACAAATGTTTTGCCTGTCATGGCCCCGATGAGGCCGCAAGAAAAGCCGGGTTACGCCTGGATATTGCTGAGGCTGCTTTTGCCAAATTGCCCGACAACCCCGGCAAAGTTGCCATCAAACGGGGAAGCCTCAGGAAGAGTGAATTGGCAAAGCGCATTCTTTCAGAGGACCCTGATTTTAAGATGCCCACCCTTGAATCCCACCTTAGCCTCTCCCCAAATGAAAAGGCGGCATTGCTGAAATGGATTGAGGAAGGAGCGGTTTATAAGCGGCACTGGGCTTTTTTGCCACCGGAAAAACCTCCGTTGCCCATAAGGTCCCAGGAGAAGTGGATGGCCAATGAAATTGATCTCTTTGTAGGGGAGGTGCATAAAAAACGGGGCTTTACACCGAAAGAAAGAGCCGACAAGGCCACCTTATTGAGGAGGTTGAGTTTTGACTTGACCGGGTTACCACCCACCTTGGAAGAACTGGACAGGTTCATATCCAACGATGCTGAAGATGCGTATGAAAGGGAGGTTGACAGGTTATTGGATTCTCCCCATTTCGGAGAAAAAATGGCGATGCATTGGATGGATGTGGCCAGATATGCGGATACCCATGGCTATACAGTAGATAGGTTTCGGGAAATGTCGCCCTACAGGGATTGGGTGATAAATGCATTCAATGAAAATATGCCTTACGATGAGTTTGTGCTTTTGCAGCTTGCGGGGGACCTTTTGCCCAACCCCGGTAAGGAGCAACGATTGGCCACGGCATTTAACCGCATTCACCCACAGAACATGGAAGGGGGCATCGTGGAGGAGGAGTTCAGGGTGGAATATGTGGCTGACCGTACCAATACCCTAGGAAAGGCATTTATGGCATTAACGTTGGAGTGTGCCAGGTGCCATGACCATAAATACGATCCCATTTCCCAAAAAGAATATTTTGAATTGAGCAGCTTTTTTAACCAGGTGGATGAAGCAGGTCAAATCTCCTGGGACAATGCCATGCCTGTCCCCACCATGCTATGGATGGACGAGGAAAAGGAACAGCTTGTTGAATACCTTAAAGAGGTTCAAAACGAAAAGGAAGCTGCCTTGTCCGATGTGCGAAGTGCTGCTGAGGATGGCTTCTCCTCCTGGCTTACCAAGGGAGGGCAGCGGGTATTGGAGCGGGGTGTTAAAACTCCAGTCGCCTTTTTCGACTTCGATAGATTGCCTGTGGTCAATCAACATGCGCCGGGGAAAAAGGTGAGCATGGAAAGCAACGAAGTGAAAGGGGCGCCGCTAAAGCTAGAGGAAGGCTTCAGGGGAAAGGCCGCCTTGCTAGACGGAGATGCCTGGCTGGACATGGGAGGGGTAGGTATATTTGATAAAAGTGACCCTTTCAGCGTAAGTCTATGGATCAATTTACCCAAAGGGCTAAAGGACGGGGCGATCTTTCATACCGGTACCGGGGCAGTGCTGTATAACAGAAGAGGATACCATCTTTACTTAAAGGATAACCGGCTTGAACTAGTGCTTGCCCATACCGCCCCCTACAATGCCATCATCAAGGAAACCCTGGATGAAGTGCCTCGGGAAAAATGGGTTAACCTGACATTAACCTATGATGGATCAGGCAAGGCTGACGGCTTAAACTTATTCATGGATGGAAATGCACAACCTACCCTTACCAAAAGGGACAATCTTTATAAGGACATCCTTTTCGTAGGCCCTTCACAGCCAGGTTTGCAGATTGGGGCGGTGTGGAGAGGTAAAGGTCTCAAAGGTGCGAAAGTGGATGAATGCAGTGTATTTGACTGGGAATTGACCCCTTTGGAAGTGAAGGGAATAGTGCAACCCGAGGAATTGGTCAAATTGTCCAGGAAACCCTATGGGCAGTTGAGTAAAGAAGAAAAGGACCTGCTGAGGCCTTATTACCTTCGGCAATTTGACACCTCCTATGGTAAGGCCTTGGCAGAAGTGAAAAATGCCAGAAAGGCGTATGCCGAAGAGGTGGAACCTATTCAGGAGGTCATGGTGATGGAAGACATGCCGGAAAGCCGGCCCACTTATTTGCTGGAAAGAGGGGAGTACCATGCGCATGGAGAAGAGGTCTTCCCCAATACCCCGGGCAGTGTATTGGAGTTTCCTGAAGATTTGCCCAAAAACAGACTGGGATTGGCCCAATGGCTCACTGACCCTCAGCATCCGCTTACGGCCAGGGTTGCGGTGAATCGGTTTTGGCTATACCTGTTTGGTCGAGGCCTTGTGCCTACGGCAGGGGATTTTGGCAATCAGGGGGAATTACCTTCACATCCTGAGCTATTGGATTGGCTGGCCACCCAATTTATTGATAGCGGGTGGAACATCAAGGCTATTCATAAGGCAATGGTAATGTCTGCCACTTACAGGCAGTCTTCATTAGCCAGTGAAGAAGACATGGAATCCGACACCGACAATGTTTGGTTGGCCAGAGGCCCTTCCGGTCGCCTTCCCGCAGAGATGATGCGGGACAATGCCTTGTTCGCCAGCGGGCTTCTGTACCCCAAGGTCGGAGGCGCAAGTGTGAGGCCCTACCAGCCGGAAGGCTTGTGGAGGGTGAATGGTGCGCATTATGAGGAGGATACGGGTGAAAACCTTTACAGGCGTAGCCTTTATACCATTTGGAAACGATCCGTACCCAACCCTTCCCTGCATATTTTCGATGCTCCGGAGCGAAGCGAATCTGTGGCAGTGAGGCAAAAAACCAACACGCCGCTACAGGCCTTGGTATTGCTCAACGACCCTACCTATGTGGAGGCTGCAAAGATGTTGGGTGCCTGGATGGTCAGGCAAGAAAGCATGGAAAAGGGGATTGTACAGGCCTTTAGGAAGCTGACCTCCCGGCCTCCCAGTAATGCAGAATTGAGGATACTTACTTCTTTGATGGAAGAGGAAGAGCGTAAATTTGAAGCGGATCCCGCAAGGAGTGAAGGCTGGCTGGCCATAGGGGAATTTGATCTTTCTTCCTTGGAAAAGCCGGCAAAAGTGGCTGCCGCAGCTGTTGTAGCCAGTACCATTATGAATTCAGATGCCGTTATCACCAAAAGATAGAAAAACGTATGTGCCACCACAATAGTCCACCAAATTTCCATTGGCATAAAGAGCTTCGGAAGATAGAGGAGAAAATGGACCGTAGACACTTCCTAAGCAAAACGGCGATGGGCCTGGGCTCCCTGGCCTTGGGATCCTTGTTTTTCAAGGAAGGGGTGTTGGCCAAGGAAGCTCCCACATCCCCGGAAACTTTGCTTTCCCACATCCCCCATCATGCCCCAAAAGCCAAACGCATCATTTATCTCTTTCAGAGTGGGGGACCCTCCCAGCTCGATCTTTATGATTACAAACCCAAGCTCAAGGATATGCACGGCAAAGACCTCCCGCCTTCTGTACGCGGAGAGCAACGTCTCACCGGGATGAGTGCCAACCAAAGCATATTTCCGGTGGCCGACTCCTTGTTCAATTTTAAGCAGTATGGGGAAAGCAGAAGGTGGGTGAGTGACCTGATGCCTTATACGGCAGAGGTGGTAGACGAACTGTGCTTTATCCATTCCATGGTGACCGAGCAGATCAACCATGACCCTGCCATCACCTTTATGCAATCCGGCCATCAACTCCCCGGAAGACCCTCTATTGGGGCATGGATGTCTTACGGGTTGGGCACGGACAATGATAACCTGCCTGCCTTTGTGGTGATGGTGTCCAAAAATGCCGTGCAGGATCAGCCCTTATATGCCCGGCTTTGGGGCAATGGTTTCCTTCCTTCCCAGCATCAAGGGGTGCAGTTCAGGTCTGGCAAGGATCCGGTGCTTTTTTTAGGTAATCCTGAGAATTACGATGGACAGGACAGAAAGGAGATGCTTGCCCATTTGAAGGCACTCAATGAGGTACAGTTGGACATGTACGGAGACCCTGAGATCAGTGCCCGGATTGCCCAGTATGAAATGGCGTTCCGCATGCAGACGTCCGTGCCTGAGATCACCGACCTTTCCGATGAGCCGGATCATATTTTCGAGATGTATGGTGAGGAAAGCCGGGATCCCGGCACCTATGCCGCCAACTGCCTGATGGCACGGAGGCTGATTGAAAAGGACGTGAAATTTGTGCAGCTCTATCATCAGGGCTGGGATCAGCATGGCAATCTGCCCGGAGGAATTCGCAACCAATGCGAAAAGACCGATAAGGCCACTGCTGCACTGATCAAAGACCTAAAACAAAGAGGCCTACTGGAAGACACCCTGGTGGTATGGGGCGGGGAGTTTGGCCGAACGGTTTACAGTCAGGGCACTTTGACTGCCGATAACTATGGCCGGGATCATCATCCCCGCTGTTTTACCATGTGGATGGCGGGAGCTGGGGTAAAAGCAGGGTATGCTTATGGGCAGACCGATGAGTTGGGCTACAATGTGGTAAAAGATCCTGTGCACGTGCATGATTTTCACGCCACCATGCTCCATTTATTCGGGATAGACCATGAGCGCCTCACTTTCAAGCATCAGGGACGGCGGTTCAGGTTGACCGATGTGGCCGGGGAAATTGTGAAAGGAATTCTCGTTTAAAAAATCACATCAATAGTTTTTGATATCTAAAAAAACCCTTACTTTTGCATTCCCGTTAGGTAATACTGAGAGGGGAACCATCAATTATCCCGGGATGTAACGTAGCCCGGTTATTGCGTCCTGACTTTGGTCAGGAAGGTCGCAGAAACGAAATCAGCTATTGGTGGGGAAGAGCACCAAAAACAATTCTTCGGGGTGTAGCGTAGCCCGGTTATCGCG
>PXCO01000286.1 GCA_003565295.1 Cyclobacteriaceae bacterium | reverse complement strand
GTTTATAATTGTCTTTTTATGGTCAGATGGAATCTCGCAACGATAATCATCCCCCCGTGTGTCGCTCTCGTCATGCCCTGACTGCCGTCAGGACAGGCTCGATTTCATCTGTTTATAATTGCTTTTTATTGGTCACTACCCGTCCCGAACTCGCTTCAGGGAACTCGTTTCGGGAGAATCTCGCAAATGATAATCATGCCTATATGTGTCGCCTGCGTCATGCACGATTTCATCACAATTGCCATTTACTAATGAACGATGGAACCTGATTTAAAATTTCGCAAAATGGGGTGAATTTTGAATATGGAAAGCCTGTTAGCGTTTAATACTAACGCTTTCCCAAAGAAGGGAGACCTGTTCCAAAATTAACTTGGCTATTTCGGACTTGTGTAATAGCTCAGTGCTTTGCATCTTCCCGTTTTTGCCAATAATAGTGACTTTATTGGTGTCATGGCGAAAACCGGCACCTTCATCCCTAAGGCTGTTTAACACAACCAGGTCAAAATTTTTCTTTTTTAACTTTGCCATGGCATTGGACTCCTCATCTTCTGTTTCCAGTGCAAACCCAATATGTATCTGCTTTTCACCTTTATTTTCACCCAAGGTTTCTGCGATATCTATATTTTTTTTCAGGTCCACAGCCATCACGTCTCCCGATTTTTTCAATTTCTGGTCTGCTGTGTGTGATGGTGCATAATCGGAAACGGCGGCAGCGAATATAACTACATCAGCTATCCGGTGATGAGCATTCGCAGCCTCATACATTTGCATGGCACTGGTAACCGGAATCACTTTTACCTCAGGTTGGATAGGGGAAATGGAGGTAGGGCCTAATATCAGGGTGACTTTTGCCCCTAGTGCGGCAGCAGCATCTGCCAAGGCTATGCCCATTTTCCCGCTTGAATGATTGCTAATATATCTTACCGGGTCAATCGCCTCTTGGGTAGGGCCTGCGGTGAGTAAAAACTGTAGCCCCTTAAATGGGGAATAATCGGTAAAATGGGTTTCTATATCCTGTATAATTTCCTCGGGCTCCAACATTCTTCCTTTACCCGAAAGTCCACTGGCCAGCTCACCCGTGCCTACCTCCAACACCTTGACGCCATGTTTTTTCAAAACCCCTAAATTGTCCCCTACACTTGGATGGCTGTACATGTCTAGGTCCATGGCAGGAGCCACCATTACGGGACACCTCGCCGAAAGATAGGTGGTGAGTAGCAAATTGTCACTTTGGCCAATGGCCATTTTGCTAAGGGTGTTGGCACTTAGGGGAGCAATTACCATTAGGTCTGCCCAAAGCCCCAGCTTCACATGATTATTCCATTCCCCTGTGTCTTTATTATAAAAATCATGCAATACGGGGTTTTTGGAAAGGGTGGAAAGGGTTAATGGCGTAATAAAGTCAAGAGCAGAGGTGGTCATGATAACCCTTACCTCTGCTCCTGCCTTTACGAGTAACCTTGTTAATGAGGCACATTTATAGGCTGCTATTCCACCAGTAATGCCTAAAAGTATTTTTTTGCCACTTAGGGACATATCTACTCAGGAGCTTCCTCTTCAGGATGCCTGAAAAACACCTTGTCTTCCAGAAACTCCTCCAAGGCCAAAGTGGTAGGCTTTGGCATACGCTCATAGAACTTAGATATTTCTATTTGTTCCTTGTTTTCAAAGACCTCTTCCAAATTGTCCACAGTAGAAGCAAATTCGGAAAGCTTATTGTTTAGCTCTTCCTTCATGTTGGAGGAGATTTGCTTGGCTCTTTGAGAAATGATATGAATGGACTCATAGATATTGCCGGATTTTTCAGCAATTTTGTCTAAATCCCTAGTTACAACGGATGGATTTACGGCCATAAATTCTATAGATGATTTGGTGTATAATTAAATTCGATTAATTTTCTGCGTTTCTCAGCATCTCTGCTGCCTCACGGTTTCTTTCCTCTTCCTCCTGCATGCGCTTTCTGGCTTCGGCAGACCTTCTTTCATAATCCTCTTTGATCTGATAATGGGACTCAAGTTCTGTTTGAGTTCTGCTTAGTAAGTTTTGCACCTTCTTACCATAATTGCTGTCAGGGAATTTTTTGAAGAAGTTTTCTCCAAAGGTCAGGGATTGTTTTAAGCGTTCCTCTTTTTTGTCGAAAACACTTCTTTCAGCATAGGCTGAGCTGACTTCCACCAGTTTAAATGCCAGTTCTTCATTGTACTTGCTGTCAGGGTAAGATTTCGCAAAATTCTGGAAATTGATGATACATGCCCTGTAGAACTCACCTGGAAACAACCCCTCCGTAAGTTTGTAATACATTTTCGACTCCTCAAATGCCTTCTCCTCAAAGCGCTTTTGCAAATCATCTACCATGCCCAATGCCCGCTCGTACGAGTCTGACTGAGGAAATTTATTCATGAACAATTGTATGGCGTTTACGGCATCCTTGCTGCTTCTCTGGTCAAGGTTATAATCCGGGGAATCCAGGTACAAAGCATAGGCATGCATAAACAAAGCTTCCTCCGCCAGGGGGCTTCGGTTATAGGTGTCATGAAAGGTTTTGAAATAACCTGCAGCCTCTATATACCGTTTTGTCCGAAAGTGGGAATAGGCATAATTGAATTCCGCAAGCTCAGCCTTACCGCTGCCCCTGATGACAGGGAGCACCCTATCATAGAGGATGATGGCTTTGTTGTATTCTTCTTTGTCGTAGTACCTATTGGCTGCCTCATACAGTTCGTCCCAGTTCGTGCTTTTCTCAAGTTTATAAAACTCTCCACAGGAACTTGCCAGGATTACACAACTGAAAAGGGTAATGATTTGATTTCTCATAATTTAGTCCGCAAATATAATGGATTAATTACGCTATACCAACAGGCCATTGACTGGATGGCCGATGAACAACACTATTTCTTCACAACGAGTTTCTTTGTGACAATATTTTTGTTGTCTACGATTAATGTGTATAGGTATACC
The DNA here is from genome assembly GCA_003565295.1 of Cyclobacteriaceae bacterium. Classification (GTDB taxonomy): domain Bacteria; phylum Bacteroidota; class Bacteroidia; order Cytophagales; family Cyclobacteriaceae; genus Pleomorphovibrio. Next base: position 16,983 of record PXCO01000286.1, on the reverse strand, counting down.
CCCGGGTTGAGGTCTGTGACATTGATTTCCAGGGTAGATTGGGTGGGGTCTAATTTGAAGTCGTAAATGGGGTTGCCAATAAAACTGTCAACCACAATTCTTGCATTTACGTTTGGGTTTTTGATTTGATAGTCTAGTCTTGCTATTCTGTTACTGGGATTTGGGTAAACCCCTCCCAGGTCAATGTCCTTATGGCTTACGGAGTTGTCGTCTGATCCTGCCACCACAGTGTAAACACCTTCAATGATAAACATGTCCCTAGGATTGTCGGTATTGTAGAAATGAAGGTCAAAAGTGCCCCTTGTTTCAATAATCCCTAAGTCAAACTCAAGGTAAAGATCAGTGTAAATTTCACCGGGCTGTAGGCTGATTTTTATATTTGAAAGTTCCTTCTTGGCGTCGTAGCAATTGTCCCCCAAGCAGATTTTCATGTTTTGGGAAGAGCCGATGTTGCCCCTGAGGTACCTCAAAAAATACTCTTTTTCTTGGTCAGAATCGTTTTGAAGGATTAAGGATTTGCGCTGTGTGGTGTTTACCTTGCCATTGAATTCTACCTTATCACTCAAAACCCGTACCTGCGCTGCCTCCGAAAGGGAGACAGCCCAAAAGGCCAAGAGTAAAAAAAGTGATAGAATCTTTTTCATGTAAAATTGATCTATAGGCGTTACCGATATTTTTTTCCTTAGTTACCATTTATATATACGGATAAAAATACCAAATAGGTTTTAAAAATAGAAGCTTGGGCGGTTAAAATTTGTTAACTTAATTAAAATTTTTTTCAGATATTCCCGTTAAACCCTCTAATTATCTAAGGAATTCCCAATATGTTTACCGTTTAAACAATCATTCGATGGCTTTGTTGATACTATTTTGTATTTCATCATCATCCGGCAAAGGTAAGGATACATCGGGTTCATTGAAAAAATTGAAGGGGTCTTTTTCCCGGATCCTTGGAGTTCTCCAGGCATGAATCATTTCCATGTCTGGTCGCTCATCTGGCCTCCATCTAAACCCCTTGAGCTCCATCATGTCATCCTTTATCATGTGTGGTGGGGTGAAAGAAGCTTCAGGCTTTATGGTATGAGCGATTTTGCGAACGGCATTGTCACTAAAGTGCATCATGATCCTTCCACACAGCAGTTTGTTGATGCCCCTTAGCGTGGTATCGTTTTCAAGTGCGAAATAAAGGGACTCACCGTTGCCTTCTACATCAAGCAGTCTCATTTCCCCCTCCTCAAAATAACCGGTCATCTTTCTTCCCTTGATCTGATTATAATTGGATACGGTGTCCCTGGTGATGGCAAAGGCATTGCTCCTTAGCAAGGCCCGCTCAATATCTTGATTGGCAATTAGGAGGTGAATGCTATCTGCAGTGATCTGACTTTTGTTGTTCCAAAGAACCGGATCCCCGAAAAGGTAAATGGTGGAATCTGCATAACGGTAGGCCATGGAATCTGCCCTACCTGCCAATTCGGATTTGATCAATCGCATATTGGGATAGGACAACATGTAACGCTCTTCCGGCAAAGGGCTGTCTTGGGAGATCAAGGTATCAGAGATCATGAATAGGGTGTCCTTTTCGAAATATTTCCGTACTAGGGCATTCCCGTACACCTTGCTGTACTGAAGCTCCTCCCAGTATCTCCCCTCCTCCCCGAAAACTTCTACTTCCCGTTCCTTGTTGTAAATGGCGACATTTTGTATGGCCTCATAGTATTGCTTCAGCTCATCGTAAAATAAAATTTCACCATATACCTTGCTGGTTTCAGTTTCCACGTCCCCATCATAAAAGCGGAACAACTTATTTTCGGTGTCATAAAAACTGCCCCGCTGGGCATTCAGTTTATTGCCTTCCTTAGACTCAATATTGGTGATCCCTTCTGTTTCTGCAGTTTTAGGGATGGTGAAGTAATACAGGATATTGGATTTCAGTACATAATCCGGGTTGGTAAGTACTACCTGCTCGGTAAAAGTGATTTTCTCGATTTGCGTTTCATAAAGTCCCTTTTCGCTGGTAAGCACATTGGTACTGTCTACCACCTTGCCGGAATTGAAATAATTAGCTTCACCGGTTTCCCGGTTATAGTCCAAAAAATCCGTATAGAGGGTTGTGCCATCGTTTACGAACACCACGTTGTTCCTTAGTTTGGCCAACTGGGAGTCCCCATCGTATTCAGCGTACCTGCTTGTGACCACCACAGGGTCTTCCTGATCCTCTATTTTCACATGGCCAAAAAGCTTGGCAAGGTTTTCCTGTTGGTAAAAATGAGCAGAATCACAGTAGATCAGGGACTGCTGATGTTTCAAGACCACATCGTCGATCAGGCGATCAAAGCCCCTGCCTCCCAGCAGCCGGTCTGCTTGGATGATTTCCAGCCTGCCGTCATTTTGCTGACCTCCCTGAGCCATAGCTTCTTTTCCTAGGGCAAGACATAACAAGGCCATGCTCCAAAAACCAAAAGGCTGTAATCTGTGCATATAGAATTGAAATTGAGGGGCAAAATTAGTAGAAATTGGTATTTTTGGTCTCATTATGCTCAGCGAATTTTCAGAACATATCTCGTCTTCCCGGCTTTTGCACCCTGATAAATTTTATCTTCTCGCCATTAGCGGGGGAATAGACAGTGTTTGCCTAGCCCATCTCCTCAAACGTTGCAGGTTCCGATTTGGTTTGGCACACTGCAACTTTCAACTTAGGGGAGAGCAGAGCGACGGGGATGAGCTTTTTGTGAAGGCACTTGCAGATGTTCTGGGTATCAAAGTGCTGGTGAAGCATTTTGATACCATCGCATTAAAGAAAGATAGTGGTATGTCTACCCAAATGATAGCTAGGAACCTCAGATATGGCTGGTTTGAGGAACTCCTGAAAGAAAAGGTTTGCGAAGGCATCTTAGTGGCCCATCATGCAGATGATCAGGTGGAAACGGTGCTGCTCAATCTACTGCGAGGGACCGGGATAGAGGGTGTTTATGGTATGGCTGAAAGAAGGCAGGGGATTATTCGCCCATTTTTGCCCTTCCAAAGAAGACATATTCGGGAATTTATGGAGGAAGAGGGGTTGGAATGGAGGGAAGACCCTACCAATGCCCAGAGTGATTACAAAAGAAATTTCCTGAGGAACCAAATTATCCCATTATTGCAGCAATTTCAACCGGACGCAACTGCTCAGCTATTGGGGAGCTTTGGGAGAATTAAAGATACGGGAAAGGCATTTTTTCATTTCTTTGAGCAATGGAAGAGCACCACAATTTTGCAGGAGGGGGAATATCACACCCTCCCCCTGGAAAGGATAATCCATCTTCCGGGGAGATCTTCCCTTCTTTATTATTGGCTGAGGCCATATGGGATCAATTTTCATCAAGTGGAGGAAATATTGAGAGCGATGGATGATAGGTCCGAGCCGGGCAAATACTTTCCAGGCACAGGGTATGTGTTGAATGTAGACAGGGATTCGCTGATTTTAGGGCCGGAATTTATTGATGAAGGTGATCTGGAAATTATGCCTACCGATATAGAAACCTGTATACAAGGATTGGAATATGAGCTTCTGCACATCACTAACCCATCCAAAATTGATAAAAATCCGCAACATGCCATGCTAGATAGGGACATGCTTGATTTCCCGCTAAAGGTGAGGAAGTGGCAAGAGGGGGATAGGTTTAGACCATTTGGCATGAGGCAATTCAAAAAAATCAGTGATTTTTTAATAGATTTGAAGGTGCCCCTGGTAAAGAAGCAAGAAGTGAAAGTACTCTGTTCTGGTGAAGCCATTGTCTGGGTGATTGGTTACCGCATCGATGACCGGTTTGCGGTGTCCGTTTCCACCAAACGAATCCTTTATCTCAAACGCAAATAGGATATGTATAACCCATTTAAAAAAACCTATGGAACTGCCGAATTAAGGCAGTTTAAGTTTTTGTCCAAAGTGAAGTTTTTTGAACAATTGAGGTATTCGGAAATGATCCGGTTTCTTCCTGCGATCCATAAGCGCAAGTTTCAAAAGGATGAGGTAGTCTTTTTCCGAAAAGATCCCAGCCAAGCCTTGTATATATTGGAAAAGGGGAAGATCAAGTTAACCATAGACATTAAAGGGCAGTTTGAGACAATACTGGAGTTACATGCAGGGAGCCCGTTTGGGGAGAACTCGTTGTTAAAGGATTGCAATCGCATTTACACATCTATTGTGGATTCGGAGGAGGCAGACATCTGGGTAATCCCACATTATGCCATTCAGGAGATTTTTGAAAACAACCCTAAAATCCAAGCTAAAATGCTCAATTCTCTGGCAGAGTTTTATAATGATAACAACGCAAGGCTTTTTGCTTCCTATCAAAGCTCCTATGGCTTCTTCAACCTGGGGCAAATGTTTCAATAAATTCAAGATAGGTTTCGTTTAAAGTACTCATTTTAATATCTTAGCGCAACTTTTGAAAATCGTATAATAAAACAAATACTAAATTAAACATAAATGACTAAAGTAACTGTAGTTGGCGCTGGAAATGTAGGGGCCACATGTGCCGATGTATTGGCATATAGGGAAATAGCAGAAGAAATCGTACTGGTAGACATCAAAGAGGGTGTTGCAGAAGGAAAGGCTTTGGATATATGGCAGAAAGCCCCTATAAACGTGTATGATAGTCGTACCATAGGTTCTACCAACGACTATGCAAAAACGGCAGGGTCTGATGTGGTAGTGATCACCTCTGGTTTACCAAGGAAACCAGGTATGACAAGGGACGATCTCATAGAAACCAATGCCGGAATCGTGAAATCGGTTACCGAAAAAGTAATCCAGCATTCTCCTGATGCAGTAATTATCGTTGTATCCAACCCATTGGATGTAATGACCTATCAGGCGCATATCACCTCCAAAATGCCCCGCACCAAGGTGATGGGTATGGCCGGTATATTGGATACCGCAAGATATAGGGCTTTTATTGCAGAGGAGTTAGACATTTCTCCCAAAGAAATCCAGGCGATTTTAATGGGTGGCCATGGTGATACCATGGTGCCACTTCCCAGATACACCACAGTGGCGGGAATCCCAATTACCGAATTAATCGAAAAGGCTAAATTGGACGCTATCATAGAAAGAACAAAATTTGGAGGCGGGGAACTCGTGAAACTTATGGGCACTTCTGCCTGGTATGCTCCAGGTTCTGCTTCTGCCCAAATGGTGGAATCCATTGTGAAAAATCAGAAAAGAGTATTTCCAGTTTGTGTAAAACTGGACGGCGAATACGGTATAGATGACTGCTACTTGGGGGTTCCCGTGATCCTGGGCAAAAATGGCATAGAAAAGTTCATTGAGCTTGATCTCAACGATGAGGAAAAGGAATTACTAGAGGTTTCCAGGTCCCATGTGAAAGAAGTCATGGCAGTTCTTGACAAGCTTTCCACAAATTAATGATATATCCGTTAATTCATTCTAAAATCCCAATTCGCATTGGGATTTTTTCGTTTAACAGTCTATAATCAATCATTTTGCCTAGAAATTGCAAACCGTAAAGCGCTTAATAGTCCTCATCCTGTTTATCATATTTGTAGTGGCAGGTTACATAATTTGGGAGAAAGATTTATTTTCCAAAAAAACAGATCCTATGGAATTGATAGCTTCCAATGCCATCTTTGTGTTGGAAACAGATTCCCCTGTGAATTTCTGGAATGAGTTGGTAAGCCAGCCCATTTGGGATAGGATTTCGGATATTCACTCCATCAACACACTTGAGGGTCAATTGTTGATTTTGGATAGCTTGGCAGGTAAAGGGGGGAATTTAGACAGGGCATTTAGGGGGCAAAGGTTTTTACTTTCACTTCATCCTATTGGCAGGGGGGAATTTGATTTCATTTTCACTGTAGGGACAAGTGACCGTGGTTTTGGTGACCTGATCTCTCAGTTGGAAGACCGGGCGATGGGAACTATCCGTAGAAGAACTTATAGTGGTACTCCCCTTTTTGAATACCTGCTAGAAGATGCAAGGACATTTACATATGCCTTCGTGGGCAATGTGCTAGTGGGCAGCTTCACCTCATTTTTGGTGGAAGACGCTATTCGATTGTCCAAATCTGCCGAGTTGAATAGCTTCAAGAAGCAATACCATTATTTACTAAAGGATAGGGAAAAGGCAAGTTTGGGTGTAATTAGCATAGGGACTGAGGGAGTTTCCACTTTTTTTGGAGGTGCCATGTCTGCCCCTTCAGAAAATTTCCACTCCCTTTTAGAGGAAAACGAAATGGCAGCTAACCTTAGGTTTCAATTTGAGGATGGGCTTATAAGGTTAAGTGGGACATTGTTTGATGCCCGGGAAAATAAACCTATGGAAGGCTTTCAGGTATTAGGTTCATTAGAGGAGGTAAATCCATACATCAGCAATAGGTCTGCCCTGGTTTCAGTTTTTAATGTGAAGGATCTCCAGGATATGGAGAAGGTAATTACTCCCACTATTTCGCAAAGGAACACCATTCAAGCCGAAGTAGCGGCAAAAATTTGGGATAAGGGTTTTTTTGAAAAGGTGTCAGGCCAGTTTGTGGTGATGAATATGGAGGGACTCAGAGACAGGAATGAAGATAAGGTGCTGATGCTAAAGGGAGAGGAAGCCGAAGAAGTTTTATCTCTGCTAGAAACATTTAGCTTTGAATTGGTACAAGGGGATTCAGCACAATGGGTGCGGGACGAGTATCTGGGAAACGAGATTTTTCTAATTTCTGCTGAAGAGTTTCCTGCGCATTTGTTGCAGGCACAAGTGGGGGGCTTTGCCAATACATATGTCACTAAGATGGGGAAATGGTTGGCTTTTGCGAACTCCATGCGTGCTATGAAAGATTACCTGGACGACCTTTACAATGACAACGTTTGGGGGAAGTCTATTGTAAAACGGAAGTACATGGAGACGGGTAATAAAAACAGCTACTTTAGTCAAATTTGGGACGTTGAAAGGCTGTACGGCTCGCTGAAAAGGGGAAGTACTACCAACTGGGAAGTTCTTTTCCAACGGTACGAACCTCAACTAAAAGCCTTTCAATATGGAGGGTTTCAGTTTTATCCAGATGCCAGTGGCGTAAATATCGACCTATTTTTGAAATACCAACTTGAGCCGATTACCCAGAAAGCCGATATCAACCTGGCCATCTCAAGGACCGTAAGATTTCAAAGACCTTTGATTCATGGGCCTTTGGCGATAGAGAATTTTAATGATCAGAGCACTGAATTTCTGGTCCAGGATAACGAGTACGCGGTGCATATTATCAGTGGAGAAGGAGATATAATATTTAGCCAGTCCACCTCAGGGCCAATCCTTAGCCCGGTTTTTCAAATTGACTATTACAAAAATCAAAAACTTCAGATGGTTTTTGCTACCAAGGAGGCTATATACGCTTTTGATAGGTTTGGGGAGTTCCTTCCTGACTTTCCGCTGGCACTTCCTGAACAAAATAAAATTTCTTTCCTCAATGTGGTCGATTACGATAATAGCAGGGATTACCGTTTATTCGTGGGAGATGAAGAGGGTGATCTATACCTGATCGACCAGTTTGGTACCCTACTTGAAGGGTGGGACCCTAACCGCAGCAGCGGAAGGCTTGTTACTGCCCCTTCGCATCACCGAATCCCAGGGGTGGGGGATTTCATGGTTTCTCTTCATCAAAATGGCAATTTGGAATTTTACAACCGGAGGGGAGAAAAAAGACTCGGAGGTAGCGTTCGGGTAGGAGAAGCTCTCAACACTGCGTATGGGATTAGTGATAGGGGAGGCGCAGCCTCTCAGATTGTTACCATCAACGAAAAGGGCGAACTCGTAAAGGTGAATTTCAAGGGAGAACTTACCTACAGAAACCAACTCCTAAGGCCCGATAGGGAAACTCAATTTCATATTGTGAACAACCAGGTTCAAGATCAATTTTTGATCGCGATCAAGCAATTCAATAAAATCCAGGTAATGGACCCCTTTGAGGAATTACTTTTTGAAAAGGAAATTTTCTCCGAAGAGTTGGATTTTCAGTGGTATAGCTTCGGTGCGGAAAAAAATGTATTTGTGGTGATCGATAAGACCCAGGAGTTTATTTACCTGTTCGATCTCCAGGGTAAGTTGCTTAATTCCACCCCAATTAACGGCAGCGAGAGAGTAAGTGTCCTTTTTGACGTTGGCAGGAATGAGATGTTGATTGGGGCGGTTTTTGGCAATTCTTTCAATGAGTACAAGCTGCCATTGTAGGGGAGCCATGAATTTTTCCTTACATTTGCCCTGTTTTTAATGTAGTACACGATTGGGGCGTCTGAAGAGATAAAATCGAGCATGTCGCATGCGACACACAAAGGCATATTCCCCCGATAGCTATCGGGGTTATCGGGGAGTTGCGAGATTCTCCCGAAACGAGTTCCCCGAATCGAGTTCGGGGCAGGCAGGGGCAGGCAGGGACAGGCTCCCGAAACGAGTCCGGGGCAGGCTATCCCGAATCGAGTTCGGGACGGGTAGTGGCCGCTGAAAAGAAAATATAAACACATGAAATCGAGCCTGTCCTGACGGCAGTCAGGGCATGACGAGAGCGACACACAGAGGGATGATTATCAAAGCGAGATTCCATCTGACCGCTGAAAAACAAATTATAAACAGATGAAAAGCAAAGTGTCATTTGAGATCCAAAAGTTAATATTCGTTTTTTCGGTCACCTTAACTTTCCTCTTTCTGGGGGTGGGTTCTGGGAAGGCTCAAATTTTTGAAAGTGAACCACTTCTGCCATTAGATACCGCAGACTATAATAGCCTGAGAAGTCCCTACCATACCACCCTAACATTTTTTTACAACCTGTCAGAGGAAAATTATAGACCGGAGGCGGCAGCTAAAACTTTAAACATGGCAGGAATGCCATCTGGAGATAGCATGAGGCTCGCCATTAAGCTAAAGCAAATCATCGATGGCAGGGGAATTTATGTGCACATCAACGAGGTGCCCAATGATCCGCAATATAGGGATACCCTTAGAAACAATGAACCGCGCTATTACTTCGATGCCCAGAGGTTGCCCAGGGTTTTTTTAGAGAAAGTAGGCAATGATTGGAAATTTTCTGCATTTACGGTTTCACATATCAATGAGCTACACGAGGAAACTTTCCCCTTTGGTACGGACAGGCTATTGAACATATTGCCAAGAATAGGCACTGAGGTCTATTTTGGATTGCACCTATGGCAATTAGTGGGATTGTTTTTCCTGATTTTGATAGTGTTTGTAAGCCATAAGCTTTTCACATTTTTGGTGGATAGGGGCTTACACTTTTTATTGGTGAAATTTGGTTATGGTCAAGTGGCCGAGAAATACCTGCTACCTGTAGCAAGGATTGTCAGTATCTATTTCATTGTTTTACTTCTGGCCATTTTCATTAGATTGCTTCAGCTTCCCATTTCCACGGTTTATTGGATTACTTTGCTGTTGAATGCCGCAAAGCCCTTTATAGTCACCGTTATCTTTTACAAATTGGTTGATGTGCTTTCAATGTACATGACCAAGGTGGCTGAAAAGACGCCTTCTACCCTGGATGATCAGTTGGTCCCTCTCGTAAGGAAGACGCTTAAGGCTTTTGTGATCATTGTAGGGGTGCTGTTCATTTTGAAAGAGGGGTTGCAGGTGGATATTGTTCCCTTTCTCACGGGTCTATCCATTGGTGGGTTGGCTTTTGCCCTCGCCGCACAGGATACCATTAAAAACTTCTTTGGCTCCTTGATGATTTTTATCGATAAGCCTTTTCAAGTAGGGGATTGGATCACCAGTGGGGATGTAGATGGTACAGTGGAGGAAGTGGGGTTTCGTTCTACACGGGTGCGGACCTTCAGGAATTCCTTAATGTATATCCCCAACGGAGTGATTGCAGACCGTACCATAGATAACCATGGACTTAGAAAGTATAGAAGGTTTTACACACAGATCACCATAACTTACGATACCCCCCCCGAGCTGGTGGAAGTGTTTGTGGATGGGCTAAAAAAGATCGTTATTAATCACCCCAAAACCAGAAAGGATTACTATAATATTTATTTCAATAATCTCTCCTCCTATAGCTTGGAAATCATGTTCTATGTGTTCTTTGAAGTGCCCACATGGCCTGAGGAGTTGCAGACCAGGGAGGATTTGCTCCTTTCCATTATGCGTTTGGCCAATGAGTTGGGGGTTAGGTTTGCCTTTCCCACACAAACCTTGCATATGGAGACCTTCCCTGAGAAGAAGGGCCTTATGCCCACATATGAAGACGGGAAGATGGCTTACCAACAAAAGCTTTCTCAATTTATCAAAAAAGAAATCAATAAAGCAGACGGAGGAAGTGTGGCGTAATTGAGGACAAAAAAAATGTGCTGACCTCATGATTGGGCACAGCACATTTCACTTGGATTTTCTATAATTTAAAGAGATACTTTTTGTCCGGTTTCAGCACTTTCCAATATGGCCTCCACGATGCGGATATCCCTTAGACCCTCTTCACCAGGCACCTTAGGGGCCTTGTTTTCTATGATGGCCAGCGCATCATTGTCCATTTGCATGGCTTGTTGTTTGGGCACTTCATAGGAGTGGTTTATGGTGCCTAGCGGGCTTTCTCCTTTTACCCCGCTATAGGCAGAGAAGGGCTCCATATGTAAGGTGCCTTCTTCACATTCTACTTTCAGGAAATTGATGTTTTCTGCAAAACTGGTTTTTATATCTGCGGTCACTCCACCGGGAAATTCCAAAGTGGCCTCTACCACATCGGCAAGCCCATCTTTATAGATCTCCGGCCGGGTGGAGGTAGTAGTAGCAGAAATTACCGCGGTGGGTTCCATGTTACTGCCTAAGCGTGCCCCTTGGATGGAATAGACACCCATGTCGTAAATCACGCCACCGCCCATTTCCTTTTTCTGCTTCCAGTGGTCGGTACGGGTTTCTCGGTACCCTGCCGCACATTCCAGGCTTTTTACCGCACCTAGTTTCTGTTCCTTAATAATCTGCCGGTATTCTTGAGTATTTGGTTCATGGTGAAGCCTGTATCCAATGGTAAGCTGCACATTGTTTTTTTTGCAGGCATCTATCATGTTTTGGCATTCCTGAGCAGTTACTGCCATGGGCTTTTCGCACCATACATGTTTTCCTGCATTGGCGGCTCTCACAGTGTATTCTTCATGCATAGAAGGGGGAAGTACCACATAGATAACATCTATTTCGTCATTGTCGGCAATGCTGTCATAGTTGTCATAGTTGTAGACGTTCTCGTCAGGGATATTGTACTTTTTTTTCCATTCCTCGGCTTTAGATGGGGTGCCAGTCACAATTCCGGCCAGATAGCAGTGTTCGGTCATTTGCAGTGCCGGGGCAAGCAGGTCGGTGCTGTAATAGCCCAAACCTACCAAGGCTACACCTATTTTATCTTTTTTCTTATCCTTATCACCCCTTTGTTGGTCTTTTTGTTGGGGCGAACAAGAGATGAGTCCTGCCGGCGACAACATGGCCAATCCACCTCCAAGGGCTAGCGTCCTCAGGGTTTCTCTTCTTGAATTTTTCTTCATATTGGTTTAATGGTTAGATGTTCGGATTTAAAATAATTTAATCTGGATTAGAAAATGGGTAAGTGAATATAGGTAATAATTCGCTTTATTTCAAAAATCCATATGTACGGCCAATGATTATGGCACTATGCCATTTGTGCGGTAGCTCATATTTCGCCATTGGAGGGGACTACTTTTGCCAAAGAGTTTGTCACAGGGATTAAAAAACCGTATTTTCGGCAAAAATTAAGAGGTATGCCTACCCCGGAACTTTCAGTGGTCGTCACAGTTTTTAACGAACAAGAAAACATTAAGCCACTACTTGAGGCAATTTATTCAGCCTTAAGCAATTTGGATTACGAATTGATCCTAGTGGACGATGGTTCTACGGACAAAACTGTTTCGGAGGCAAAAGAACATGCCAATCACAGGACCACCCTGTTGATCTTCAATAAAAATTATGGACAAACCACCGCGCTCTCCGGGGGAATAGATCGCGCAAAGGGAAAGTTTATTGTCACCATGGACGGTGACCTCCAAAACGACCCCGCGGACATCCCCATGATGTTGGACAAGGCCAAAACAGAAGATTGGGACGTGGTGGCAGGCAAAAGGGCCAATCGCAAAGATGGCTTCGTATTACGCAAGGTCCCCAGCAAAATCGCCAATTGGGTAATTAGGCACAGCACAAGGGTATACCTTTCGGATTATGGGTGCAGCTTAAGGGTGTATAAGGCAGAAATCGCTCAAAATTTGGGGCTTTATGGTGAATTGCACCGATTTATACCTGTTTTGGCCAAGCAAGAAGGAGCACGAATGACCGAGGTGGATGTGAAACACCACCCCAGGGTACACGGTATCTCTAAATATGGCCTTAGCCGCACGTTTAAGGTGATGGCGGATTTAATATTGATGCTCTTTTTCCAAAAGTACTTTCAACGGCCCATCCATATTTTCGGCACTTTGGGGTTATTGGCCTTTTTTGGGGGTATTCTGATCAATATTTATCTGCTGGTATTGAAAATTATGGGAGAGGATATTTGGGGGAGACCCCTGCTTTTGGTAGGCTTTATCCTGCTGCTGGGAGGCATTCAGCTGATCACCTCTGGCATCGTTGCCGAAATCATTGTGCGTACCTATTTTGAATCCCAGGGCAAAAAGACGTATGCCATTAAAGAGGTTTTCCAGGGTGAATAAAAAGCTGCTCAAACTTATCCTCAAAATTCTGCTTACCGGGCTGGCGCTCTACCTGGTGTTCAACAAAATAGACACCAGAGCCACCTGGCAGGTGATCAAAGATGCCCATAAAGGCTGGTTGTTTCTGGCTTGGTTTTTATTTGTCCTGTCTAAGGTTTTTTGCGCATTTCGCCTCAATATTTACTTCAGAGATGTAGGGGTGTATATCAGTGAACTAAAGAACATTAAGTTATATGGGATTGGGATGTTTTACAATCTCTTTCTCCCGGGAGGTATAGGGGGGGATGGATACAAGGTTTATTTGCTGAATAAGACTCAAGACTCCACAGTGAAACAGCTACTGAATGCAGTGCTTTTGGATAGGGGAAATGGGTTAGCCGTTCTGCTATTTTTACTATTTGGGCTTATGGTGTGGTTGAATTTGGAGTGGCCGTTGCCGATCAGCTTTTCAATGGCAGGAATAATAGGGATGCTTATGATGCCACCGGGTTTTTACCTCGTGATGAGGCTGTTTTTTCCGAGCTTTATGCATTCCTTGTTACCCACCACGGGATATTCTTTCCTCAATCAGGTCATTCAATTGTTCAGCGCGTTTTTTATCCTTATGTCGCTCGGCCTTCAGGGCCAATTTTTGGAATATTTGTTTGTGTTTTTAGTGTCAAGTACGGTTTCTGTTCTGCCTCTCACCATCGGCGGAGTGGGGGCCAGGGAATTGGTATTTGTGTTTGCCCACCATTATGTGGGTATAGACAAAAATGCGGCTGTTGCATTTAGCCTACTTTTCTTTGTGATCACTGCCTTTACTTCATTTAGCGGGGCATTCTTAAAATTCAGGGAAAGCAATCGATAGATTAGCGGGCAATAAAATTAGGGCCAGAGCCCAAATCCAAGCAGTCTATTCATTTCGTACGTTTCCTGTAGGACCTAAGGAAAAGATCAATAAACAACATTCAACTTTATACCCTGCACTTGGAGAAATTTAACAATGATGTTTGGCCATTTTTGGGTTATGAACCCAGGGAAGTGATACAATTGAATGAAAAACTGGCAATTCATCCCAAGGTACGGGAATGGCTATTGGTAAATAGTAGCCAGGGTGTTGCCCTGCTTGTGGAGGGAGATCACAGCACCACTCAATATGTACATGCCCAGCTCGCCTTTGTGAAGCAACAACCCAAGTCCGTAGCCAGTATGGTTTTCCAACAGCGCTTTGGAAAGGAGGTGGTGGGATTTTCGGGCGGGCGATTGATACAAACGTTAATTCAAGACTTGCTCAATAATTCCGTGTTGAGGATCAATTCTGCCAAAACCGAACAGGAAAAACAGGCTTATATTTCCCTTATCTCCCAGATGTACCTGAATTGATTTATAAAGTGGGAGTTTCATTGAACGTAATCTACCATCTTATGATTACTGCCGAATAAGCAAAAAATGAAAGAATTGCGTTAATGACTTAGCCTTCAACGGGCACTATATCCACCTTATAGACCTTCACCACGTCCTCTTCCACCTCCTGATTAAATCGGCCCAAGAACCAAAGATGGCTTCCCCTTGCTAAAAATTGTCTGGGGTCTAACGTTTCCGGCATTTCCCAATTTGCCAACAACTGGGCGGATTTATCCATCAAGAGAAACTGGGGGTGATATTTTCCCGAAATGGATTGAGAAAACTCCCTGTAGGAATCAGGATTTTTGGCTTGGTAATAGGCTTCCCTGTCCGAAGGGGTATACCCAGTGTGATAGGATAGTACCAGATTATCCTTAAAACTTTTCAGGTTCAGGGCTCGGCCAGCGGATTGATCCGTGGTGATCGCTTTAACATCCACCTTGTCATGAGGGAGCCCCTTACTGGCATGGAATTCTGGATAGGGAATCTTGGCACTCGTCACAAGGGAATAGGGTTCTTCTGCTTCATATTTGTAAAGGGTTGGTTCCGTTCCCACCACTACATAAAGATGATCGTCGCTGATGGTAAACGTGGGATACATTTCAATCATCTCGTGAGCCATTCCATTCTTAAACACTGAATTTTCCTCCAAACCCATAAACCGATGGAGCTGGCCGTCCTCTGGGTCAAATCTTGCCATTAACTCAAAATGGTCATAATATTCAGGTTCAATTTTGGTGTATTGGTTGCGAGATATACCCGTTAAATATACCTTGCCATTGTGAAAGTGCATTTCCTTGTCCGCAGTGCCTTTACCGGATATTCCCGGAAGTGGATCAGTACTGTGCCTGACATTTCTTACCAATTCTCCGTCTAAATCAAATTCGAAGAGCCCATTTTGGGAAAGTAACATAAAGGACCCCTTCTGGGTAAAGGTTGCCGCAGCCCACAAAAAGTAGCCATAGCTGTCTTTTACATCCCCTTGCTTTTTCATTTCCATAAGCTTGTTTCCTTTAAAATCTGTGAGCAAGATCAATCCCTGCTGCATGTCATACATCAATATCCGCTCATTCTCCGGATCCACATCCATTAGGCCCAACATGCCCAGGTATTCGATTTGAATGGAGTCTACAATGGAGATTTGGAAATTGGTTTCAGGTGCCTCCTGGGCTTTTTCAGTGGTGCAATTAATCAAAGCAATGAATAATAGAATCAGATAGGGATAACCGGGGTTTTTTGAAGGAGCTGTCATAAGCTATTGAGAATCAGTAAAACACTGATCAATTTAAAAACTAATAATTTAAAATCAAATGATTTGTAGGAAAATAGAAAAGAAAAAAAGTTTATTGGGGAAATAGTTGGTTTCACATGTGTCTCAGAGCGAGCCACCATAATCGTCAAATGACTGGAAAAATCTCTTTGGGTAGCATTAAAAGCAAGGACATTTTTGAAAGTTGGCAAGGCGAATTCAATCTTTTACCTACTTAACGGATGTCGTCAATAATTATATTAATAACCTGATAATCAGACAGAGGAAATATGCTTTTTTTAATTATGCCCTTATCAAAACTACACCTATCCGAAACCGAATTCGCTTAAACCACTGATAATTAATAAATTTTACCATCATTCCCGGCAATATGCTTTGACAAATGCCTATTCCTTGCTAGCTTATAAGGCATTTTAATCCGTAATCACATTAAATCAGTTACCATGCCCAAGAAAAAAAGTTCGTTTGAAGAAATTGAAAGCCTGCTCCAGGAAGTTGGGCAAAAAATCGAAGAGCTTGTAAAGAAGGGAGCAGAAGCGTCAGGGGAGCTCAAAGACGATATTGATGAAAAAATCCAAGATTTACAGGAGGATAAAGAAAGACTTCAAAAGGATTTCGAGAAAAAAAAGGCCTCTTTCCAAAAGAAGTACAAAGGAACCAAAAAGCAAGTCAAACCTAAGCTCAAGGAGTCTGCAGGCCATTTAAAGGAAGCTTTTAAATCCTTAATCCAAGCTGTCAATGCATTGATGAAATAATATAAAATATTTCTTTTGGCCTCTCAGGGGATTTGGCATAGGAGTAAGCAAAGTTTTGGTAATTTTGGGGCATGAATTATTTATCTGTAGAGCAGCTCAGCAAGGCATTTGGGGAAAAAGTACTTTTTCGGGGAATTTCATTTGGAATTGACCAGGGACAAAAAATGGCCCTTGTGGGTGTAAACGGTGCCGGAAAATCCACGTTGATGAAAATTATTATGGGACTGGAAATCCCAGACGAAGGAGAGGTGGGCATCAATCAGGGCATAAAGGTGGCATTTGTACACCAAAACCCTACCTTCGACGCCGCATTGACTGTTTATCAGGCCGTATTTTCAGGCTCAGACAATGAGCTCCTACAGACCATCACTGCCTATCAAAAGGCCATGCTTCATGCCGAGCAAGGCAAGGACAACGGGTCACAGATGCAGTCCCTCTTTGAAAAGATGGATGCCCTGCAGGCCTGGGACTATGAATTCAAGGTCAAAGAAATTCTTGGAAAGCTGGGCATACAGGATACCGAGGCCGGAATAGATACGCTCAGTGGAGGACAGCGGAAAAGGGTGGCCCTGGCTAAGGCTATCCTGGAAGAGCCCAATCTGCTGCTGTTGGATGAGCCGACCAACCACCTGGACCTTGCCACCATAGAATGGCTGGAAGACTACCTGTCCAAGGCCAATCTCTCTCTATTGATGGTCACTCACGACCGTTATTTTCTAGAAAAGGTCACTAACCACATCCTGGAACTGGATGTGGGAAAGATATTTACCTACCAAGGCAACTATAGCCAGTTTTTAATAAAAAAGGAGGAGCGCTTGGCCACCGAGGCCACCTTACAGGATAAGGCCAAAAACCTCTACAAAAAAGAGCTGGAC
>PXCO01000082.1 GCA_003565295.1 Cyclobacteriaceae bacterium | reverse complement strand
TCGCTTTTCCCAGTCACCTTGGTTA
Organism: Cyclobacteriaceae bacterium; assembly: GCA_003565295.1. Classification (GTDB taxonomy): domain Bacteria; phylum Bacteroidota; class Bacteroidia; order Cytophagales; family Cyclobacteriaceae; genus Pleomorphovibrio. Next base: position 4,953 of record PXCO01000082.1, on the reverse strand, counting down.
TTCACACTTTCACCATTTTCCAAAACTAGGGGATCAGGCAGCTGATAATCAGGAACCTTGGCCTCATCGTAATTAGGGACAAAATCCTGGGCCAGGGTTTGAAGGGGTAAAAGCAGGCATAAAAGGAAAATCAATCTCATGTCTTTTAGGTTTATTTTTGCCAAATTAGCATTCTCAACTCGAATTCCCAGGCAGTTTTTGACGGCTCTTCCATTATCTCCATGATTGGTAAATGAGCCTCAGAACTGTTTTAAGAAACTTAAAGTTTGCAATAGATGAAATATTCCATAGATGTGAAAGTGCCCTCCTCTCAAGCATGGCTGGACGCCGTGATGGGGGATTTCAATGAGTTTCTTAAGGATCATGCCGACTGCGAAAGAAAGGCCTCGGCGATGGCAACCTCCCTTATTGCCAAATACCCCGATAGGGAAAAAATCATCCCCGATATGATAGAGACCGCCATAGAGGAATTGGAACATTTTCAGCAGGTGTTTGAAATTATGCAGCAAAGGGGAGTGCCGCTTAACAAAGAGATGAAGGAAGACCCCTACATTAAGCAACTAATGCCCCTCACCCACGGGGGTACGGCAGAGAGCCGTTTTTTGTCTAGGATGCTGTTGGGGTCCATCGTGGAATGCAGGGGCTGTGAAAGGTTTCGCATGGTTTCAGAGGCACAGGAAAATTTTGAATTGAAAAAATTCTACAAGATGCTGTGGACATCAGAGGCCAAACACGGAAATATCTTTGTGGAATTGGCTCTTCATTATTTCGATGAGAAAACAGTTTATGACAGATTGAATGAAATGATGGAGATAGAGGGTGAGGTGGTGAGGAACTTAAGCATTCGGCCAGCATTGCATTAGTAGATTTTACAATTATCATATGATTATATTTTGCCTTTCAATGGCCATAACTTGTCCCGCACTGTAAGTCGGGATAGCCTGCCCCTGCCTGCCCCAGCTTGCCCCGAACTTGATTCGGGGAACTTGCTTCGGGGGAATTTCGCATCTCCCCGGATAGCTACGGGGCATTCCAGTGTGTGACGTGCTCGTCATGCTCGATTTCTTCTGATTAATTCGATTTTAAAGGCCATCCAGATGGCTATAGGGAGGAATCTAGCATGTTTTTAGGTCCAAGTTTCTAAGGTTATCATGGTAGCCCTCTAGATAAGATTCATCCAACCCTAAATTGACCAATCTTTTCATTTCTGCATTAATGGCAGCATTGGTTTCCCATTGCCCAGGAATACTCAGCAGGCTGTTTTGCACGCTTTGAGCTAATTCCGCTTCGGTGGGTGGATTATCCTCGGTAAAGGAGGTGATCTCTGCAATGAGTTCCCGGGTTGTAACAAGGTCGAAGCATTTCCTCACAGGATTGAAGGTATTTCTTACCAAGAATAATTACTTTTATTTTTTTTCATCCACCCTCATAGGTCCAGGGAAAAAATGCCTATATCTCAATCAAAACTAGGATGAAATCGAGCATGACGCAGACGTCATACAGAGTTCTAAAAATTGGCATTTACAGAAAGGAAATGACATTAGGTTTCTCGCAGCCCTGTCCTGAGTTTTTTCAGGGGGCGGCAACGAATTCGCAACGTGCGCAGCGTGGTAGGTTTAAAAATTAGTGTTTAATCAATAAATTATATGATTTAAAGTAATATGTCAATGGTAGCAGGACTGCTTCTGACAAAAATTACAATTTTTGAAACACTTGTACTAACCCCTATGTGGCGGTAAGCACTAAATTCATCAAAGAACCCTACAATAACCTTTGAATTAGCAGCCTAGGAAAATATCCTATACGATTCTGAGATTCTCATAAAACGATGATTATGCAAAAACTGGCAGATTTCATCCTATTATTCCTGCTTATCACTCCCCTTTTTGCCCAAAGGCAGATCTCCGGGATGGTGCAGGATCCGGAGGGACGGCCGCTTTCTTATGCCAATGTCCTGTTGCTTTCCGTATTGGATTCCTTACTCGTTAAAGGAGCCGTATCCGAGGATAATGGCCGTTTTTCAGTGGAGGAAATAGAAAATGAGGAGTACCTCCTTTCTGTTTCTCTCGTGGGGTATCAGTCACATATCCAAAAACTACCTGGAAGCTCCCAACCTGTGGTGCAATTGCCCCCCACCATTTTGCAGGAAATGGAGGAGGAACTTGAAGAAATCACCGTCACTGCCAAAAAGCCCCTATATGAAAAACAGATCGACCGCATGGTGGTGAATGTACAGGAAAATATTACGGCTGCTGGAAATTCTGTTTTGGAAGTCCTTTCCCGCTCTCCGGGCATTGTAGTCAACCAGCAAAACTATACCCTCACTCTGAACGGTAAAAGCGGTGTCATGGTGATGATCAACAATAACCTCACCCGCATGTCCATAGAGGCCGCCCTGCAGATGGTGGAGGGGATGAGTGCGGCCAATGTGGAGAAAATAGAACTGATCACCAACCCTCCGGCTAATTACGATGCCGAAGGATCAGGAGGAATCATCCATATTGTGATGCGGGAAAATCCTGAATTGGGAACCAATGGCAATTTCGGGTTGACCGCAGGCATGAAAAGAAGAGAAATTCTGGGTGCTAATTTCAGCATGTATCATAGGACGGATAAAGTGTCCCTGTTTATGGATTATTCGATTTTGCATATCCGAAACAGGCGGTTGTTTATCAATAAGTATCGATTTGAGGATCAGGGATTTGTAAACCAATTAAATTCGAAATTTGATAGATTTGACCATAACTTTTCACAGACATTCCGGACAGGGATCAATTTAAAACTAAATAATAAATCCACTATCGGTGCGCTCCTGAACCTGAACAACAACTATTTCCACAATGATGCCATTACTGATAGTGAAAGCAGCATAAAACCTGATTCCAGTATAATTGCCAGAATTTTGATTGACGAGACTAGGATCATGAAAAATATCAGCACGAATTTTCATATCATCCATTCTTTCAATACCAATCATCGAATCAGGTTCGATTATGATTGGCTGAGTTATAGATACAGTAATCCAACAGCTTATGATAATGATTTTTTTTCCCCGGAAAATGGTACTCGGACTTTCAACAAAATAGAAATCAATAATGAAACGCCAATGGGATTTAATATTTCGGCTGTGGAATATACTTTCCAACCCAATACTGGCTTTAAACTACAGGCTGGATATAAAAACACACAGGCTTCATTTAAAAATGATGTAGCATCTTTCTTCACAGTACAAGGTGTTAAATCTGAAATGGAGGGTTTTACCGTGTCTGCGGAAATGGAAGAGAAAATTACGGCCGGCTACCTTTCCACAGAATGGACGATCAACGAGAAAACTCAAATCAATGGGGGAATAAGGTACGAACAAACCGACACCCGAATACAGACTTCGGAGAAAGAAGAATTGATCAACAGAAATTTTGGTAATTTTTTCCCAAGTTTCTATATCAAAAGAAGGTTAAAAGATCACCTTGATTTGTTTTTCAGTTATTCACTGAGAATCACCCGACCGACATTGAACGCCTTATCACCCATGATCCTGATAGTCAACCCCAATACTTATCTTTCAGGTAATCCAACATTGTTACCGGCAGTACTTGATGGCTTTAAACTTGATTTAAGCTTTAAGCGTGCATTGATCGGATTTGAACATAACGTCATCAAAAATGATATCGCACAGTTTCAGCCAGAATTCGATCTGGATAGGAATATTCAGGTGATGCGTTCCCAAAATTTGGAATACACTAAAATTTCGGGTTTAGTATTGTCCATTCCTTGGATCATTACTGATTGGTGGGATATTCAAAGCAATATCCAATTCCAACATCGGCATTTTAGGACCGCGCACCTGGCAAATGACCAGGCTTTCAAAATAGTTGATTTCAATTTAAACATGGTCAACAATTTTGTTTTAGGTAAAGGTTATTCTGCCGAACTATCAGGATATTATCAATCACGCCGAAACTTGGGAATATGGATATATAAACCAAGAGGTTCCCTGAATGCCGGATTCCAAAAAAAATTAAAAGAGGAAAAAGGGAATATCAGGTTGTCCTTCATTGACTTACTCGCTACAGAAAATACGCTTGCTAAATCTGTAATTTCTGATCCTCCCATCAATTTCAGTATGGATTATTTTCTTAGAAACCAAAGCTTCAGGTTGACCTATACAAGAAACATCGGCAATAAAAAGCTAAAGGCTGTTGACATCAAATCTGCTTCAGAGGAGGAGAGGAAAAGAGTAAATATGGATTGAAAACGTGAGGAAGGCTTGAGAAAGATAATGGTGGAATAATGGTTGGGATAGTGATAGCTCATCATATGCTCAAGAAAAGGTGAAATTTAAATTTCTACTTTAAAAATTGAATACCTTATTTAAGCTCTTATAAATTTCACAATTTCAGATTATTAGGTTATATTGATAATGCCATTTCTTTGAAATTCCCCTTGTATGAAAAGGTTTTGGAACATACTCTTGATCTTGATAGCTGTTATTCCAGGGATTGGATCGGCCCAAGAGGATAGGATTTCCTTTAATCATCTGACGATAAATGATGGGCTTTCTCATAATAATGTGGTGAGCATAATTCAGGACAAAAAAGGATTTATCTGGATAGGCACCCAGGATGGTTTAAACCGCTTTGATGGGTATTCTTTTAAGGAGTATCAATATTCTTATAAGGATACTTCCTCCTTATCCAAAAATCCAATAAGAGTCTTATACGAAGACAGCCAAGGGTTTATTTGGGTAGGTACTTCCGGTGGGGGACTAAATAGGTTTGATCCTTGGTCAGAAACCTTTTCTCAAATTACTTTGAGTCCTACAGGTCCTTTAGGAGAAGAATCCGCCATTACTACTGTCACTTTGGTAGAAGATCGATTTGGTTATCTTTGGGCAGGCACTATGGACGGGTTGTTTAGAATTGACCTTACCTCCTTTGAAGCAATTAATGTACC
>PXCO01000312.1 GCA_003565295.1 Cyclobacteriaceae bacterium | reverse complement strand
TGGCGAATTGGAAAAGTCCTTAAAACAAAAAACTCCACCTCCCCCGAAACTCTGCGAGTTTCGGGGGAGGTGGAGTTTTTTAAGTGGAGCTGGAGGGATTCGAACCCTCGTCCAGATAGGGAAACACCGTACCGTCTACATGCTTAGTCACCTGTTAGATTTTCGACTGCTGTTTGCTGGGTGACACACCGGACAGCAGCTTAGCCACTGGTCTTAGCCCTGCTTAGTAGCCTCACAGGGAGCGGCACTGTCTGATCGACACCCCAACTCCACCCGGACAGCGCGACGGATGGTGGGATGTGGCCGGGGAGCATCTATCGAAGCTCAACCCTTTAAGCGTTATCTAAGTCCCCAAAGGGATAGATTAGGCAGCCATGGCGTAATTAGATTCGCCAATTATGGTTCGTATGAATCTTTCAAGGCCGTACATACTCCAGCCTGCATGCGAGCCCAGTCTTCACTCCTACTGTCAAAACCGGTCAGCCCCATATTCTAAAGAAGCCTACAAAGATAAAACAAATTTCGTTCCCCCTTGGTAAATATTTTCTAACCTCCATGCCTTTCAGACTTTTTGGCAGTCTTTTAACGCCTGCTTAAACAGCTCGACTGGCTGTGCACCACTAATGGCATATTTCTCGTCTATCACAAAAAATGGAACCGCACTTACCCCCACTTGGCTGCCTTCGTAGAGATCAGCGTCTACTTTGTCCCTATAGGCGTCTTTTTCAGCCGAGAAGTGCTTCAATACGGACTCTTCTATGCCCACTTCCGCCCCCAGGGCTTTCAGTACCTCTAAGTCTCCTATATTTTTGCCCTCCGTAAAATAAGCCTTGAACAGGCGTTCCTCCATCTCATCGGCCAGGCCTTTTTCTTTGGCCAGTTGGATAAGCCTATAGGCCTGAAGGGTATTGGAGTGCTTGGTGTCTTGCATGTTAAAGACCAAGCCCTCCTCAGCAGCAATGGCAGTAACCCTGTCTGTCATTTCCAGGGTCTGTTCCATGGACCAGCCTTTTTTCCCGGAAAGGTATTCCAGACTGCTTCCACTTGTTTCCGTAGGTGCCTGGGGATCCAGTAAGAAGCTTTTCCATATCAGCTCCACCTCATTTTCGATCCCCATTTCCCTAATGGATTTTTCTAATCTTCTCTTACCAATATAGCAAAAGGGACAAACCACGTCGGACCAGATTTCTATTTGCATGCTATTTTGTCTGGAAGGTTTCGCTTCTAAAGACGGTTTCGTCACCCGGGAACTGCACATCTGTGCTGTTTTCGGAGGTGACGAAAATTTGTGTGGGTTTAAAACCTATGGTCCTCTCAAAACTGGCTTTTCGCGTATTGGCCATCATGCCACTCCTGTTCTTCAATTCCCCTATATTTCTCACCCCTTGATTTTCGGTATTTATCCATACCACATAGTGTTTTTTGGGAGGGGAAAGCTGTTCAGGCCGTACCAAGTGGTTGACATCCAGGGAAACCCTATAATCGCCATCATCCGTCTTCTTTACCTTGGCTTTAGGCTCTACCCCGGGAACCACTGCCGAGGGTGGGAAGCTGATCCTCTTTGAACAACTGGAGAACAACAGCATCGAAAAGATCAAGGTAGAAATACTCAGGTAAATAAATCTTCTTTTGTGAAATTGCATGATTTAAACAAATTTATATTTTGAAAGGCATCCAAATCTTTTGGAAATCCTTGTGTTTTTCCCCCTAAACTTTAAAATAACAAAAAACAGGCCATAAAGTTGCCGTTTTATCACTAGTTTACGGTTGGGAAGGGGCCAAATTCCTTATTTTCAAGTAATAAATTCATGAACGTATTAGCACAGCTTATTGGTATGCTATGCATATCCACCATGCAAAACGACTCAACAAATAGTAATGCTCCTTGGTCGGTAAGGCAACTTACCAGTATCGATCAACACCATGAATTAGACCATAACGATAACTTTTCTTCGGATGACCAGTGGCTGGCCTTCGATAACAGACCCCATCCAGATGGAATAGCCCAAAATACCAGCATAGGAAAGGTAAACGTGGCCACTGGGGAGACTAAAGTAATTTACCGGACTAAAAATGCTACCCGTTTTGGGCCTGGAGTCGGGGCAGTAAGCTACCACCCCACACTTCCGCAGGTGATTTTTATCCATGGACCGGAAGCACCCAATGAGGAATTTCCCTATGCAGGGCACAGAAGGGTGGGGGCCATAGTGGATGAAAACTCTGGGGAAATGGCCTATATGGATACCAGAAATATACTTTCTCCTTATATCCCCGGGGCTTTGCGGGGAGGTACACATAGACATCAGTGGAGTGCTGACGGCAATTGGATAGGTTTTACCTACAACGATGCCATCATGGTAGACTTGGAGAAGAAAACAGGAAAGAAGCAGGATCTCAGAACGGTGGGTGTGGCCCACAGGGAGGGGCCTAGGGTGGTAGTCCCAGAGGGTAGGGGGCAAATACAAGGCCATTGGTTTTCAGCCCTTTTGGTCCAAGTACATGCAGATCCCCAACCTGGATCCGGAGAAATTGGCAAGGCCTACGGGGATTGGTGGGTAGGGGAAAAAGGCTATCCCACACCTTCTGGGGGACATCAAAGGGCCAGAGCCTTTATGGGTGATTTGGTGAATTCAAAAGGTGAGCCATTTACGGAGGTATTTATGGTGGATGTCCCTGATCGGCTTGACCAGGAAGGGGAAGTTGGCCCCTTGGCAGGTACCGATTCCAGCATGCCCGCCCCTCCCAAAGGTGCCAGGGTACATAGGCTTTCCCATACCGAAGAAAGACATTATCCTGGAATTGCCACGGAGGTACGGCATTGGCTTACATCCTCTCCCTGCGGAACATGGATAAGTTATTTGGCAAAGGACGAGAATGGAATTATTCAGGTATTCCTGGTTTCCACCAAAACCAAGGATTCGTTTCAAGCCACTCATCACGGTTCCCATGTGCAGGGCACGGTGCGATGGCACCCTTCCGGAGATGCATTTGCCTATTTGCAGGATAATAGTATCTTTTTGGCGGATTTTTCTTCTGATGGCAAGGTTGAAAACCATAGAAGGATCATCCCCAGGAGCGAGGAGGCTCCTTTTGCCATTTGCTGGTCAAGAAAAGGTGAAAGCCTGGCTTTTAACAGGTATGTATCCACCGACACGGGAAGGTGGATGCACATTTTTTTGGCCAGACCAGAAGCTGATTAAGGGGTTAACTGTGCCTTTAAAGAATTGCCCAAGAATATTTCCGAGGCAATTTCATTGATGGGGACTGGAAAAAAGGTGGAATAAATGGGTATTCTCGAATCGTTTGCCATTTTTCGAACCAAATAAACAATGGCCTGATTAAATCCTAATTTTTCAACTCATACCACTCAATTTCCCCTAATGGCGGCCTTCTACCACGTTTTTTTGGAGCATAGTTTTCAGCGAGGTAGTCCAGGATGATGTCTTCCTGAGCTCCCAGATCCCAGAGGTTCTGGGTTTCCTGCATCCAGCGGATCATCTTTTCCCATCCATCTCGGTCAGCGGCATTTTGTGTGATAAGCTTGGCTGAGTGACATGCGGTGCAATGTCCGATCACCAATCTCAAACCTTCACCCTCCACAAGGCCCGTTTCTACGTGGATACCATCTCTAAACTCATCTCCAATCTGCTCCTCGGGGATGGGGGCATCCGCATCTCTAAGGCCATCCTTTCCTTGGGCAATTTCCTCATCTTCCAAGAAATAAAGCAAGCCCACAATGACCAAAATAATGATCAGCAAGGCAATCAAAATCCCTGTGTTCCTTTTGATATTTTTCCGGTTTTGTCTTATCATATCTAAGTGACTTTTATAGCGATTCTATGACAGGCATTATTCAGGTAGCCCTTTGGGTTCCAGCCTGGGGTGAGCATGGGCTGGGATGCTCCGGTATCATCCGTGGCTTTAGCCCAAACCTCATAATATCCTTTTTTGGGAAAACTTATTTCAGTTTCAAAGTGCTGCCAGGCAAACCTGTTTCTGCCTGGTTTGATGGTGCAAGGTTTCCAAGTGGCCCCGTAATCTATGGAGTATTCGGTTTTGGTGATGCGCGCTTCGCCGGTCCAGGCGTGACCCCTTATAGAGAGTCGCTGCCCTTCTTTGATCATAGCACCTATTTTGGGATAGGTGATCAGGGATTTTACCGGCATTTTTTCTATGATGCACATTTTATCATTTGCAACGGTTGCACCAGGTTCCACTGCTTCACATGGCGTAGAGTAAGAGGGTGGGGCCATTTTTTCGCCATCATGGATTTTGTCCCTGATTGAAAGGGCATTGATCCACTTGCCAGAAACAGATGCCGGAAACCCAGAGGCAATCAGCCGCAGTGGGTGGCCATGTACCAAAGGGATGTCCTCGCCGTTCATCTGAAAGGCCAGCAGGGTTTCGTCTTCCATTGCCTTTTCTATGGGTATACCCCTGGAAATAGGTGCTTTATTAGGGTCTCTGCTCAGGTGTGCATCAGTAGCATGGTAGCCGATGTAGACTGCATTCTCCTTAATACCCACATCTTTTAACAAGTCCTTTAAGCGTATACCGGTCCATTCAGCACAGGAAACCGCTCCTATTGTCCATTGATTACCATCAGCTGGGGGGTAATACTCTGCCCGTCCGTTCCCGCCACACTCCAGCACAAGTTGATAGGTATGAAGGGGGAATTTTGCTTTTAATTCCTGAAGGGTATAGGTTTTTTCAGCAATCACTGATTCCCCTTTAATGGTAAGTTGCCAGTTTTCCACATCTATGGATTCTGGCACCAGTCCATTGTTTCGGATAAACATCTTATCGGCGGGGGTCACCTTATCATCCAACAGGTGGGCTTGGGCCTCCACATTCCAGGGTTGATCATTCAAGGTTACCATTCCGGGATCTTTGCCGAACAGGGATTGTGGGTCGTTCAGCTCCAATGCCAGAGGTGTGTAGCCTTTCGGCAAGGCATATACAAGCTCCGCCCCAAGCAGGCCTGCCAATCCGCCAATGCCCGCTTTCTT
>PXCO01000125.1 GCA_003565295.1 Cyclobacteriaceae bacterium | reverse complement strand
CCATGATATTGCCATAAAAAATTTGAGAAATATCAGATGGCGATAAGGACATGCGGTGACAAGCCTGACGAAGGGCCCGCAGGGATTCGATTCCCACCAAGATGGGATTGCCCAAGGACTTACTCCAATCACAGGAAATGGGATCCATCCAAAAAAAGCCGTCCCCCATTGTCACTGCCCTCCCGCGTAAAGCAGAAACCGGGAAATCACTGCCCCAAAGTAGTTTTTTAGGACCAAAATATTCAATCACTTCCTCCATGGGCGAAGACTCACAAACCCCGGATTGGTCAAACCACACATTCTCGAGATCCTGAATCTCCTTCATACCACTGGCATTTGGGGCATGAAATGATCTTCCGGTATGAGCCAGCACCAGCTTGATGCCGGGAAAATCCAGGCACATTCGCCTAATCTGATCCATGTTGCCCCTGTCAGTTAAGGCCCCATCCCTCATGATATGCATCATTACCACCGCACCATGTTCATGAGCCCACTTCCACCAATATTCCGGAAAAAAACCAGACAGTGAACTTTGAGAAGTGGGTTTCTCTTTGCTATACACGTGATAGGGCTTCAAACCCACCACCTGTGGATGGGTCAATACCTCTGTAAGATCCTCCGGCCGCAACTGAGGCGTGACCAATGCCAGACCTCTGGAGGCCGGGTGTTGGTCCAACTCCGCCATCAAATAGGCATTAGAGGCAGGGATATTTGCCATGGGCAAAGGTGCGGGGAAAAACAGCCCTCCCACAAGATCAGCCTTAGGGAAAAAAGGAGCTACATTCTTCCTCCATTCCTGGATAGCAACCTCTTGTGCTCCCCCGGTCCACAACCCTGGTCGGTTTATCTCCAAATTGAGGTCTTTTACCCTGTAAATATGTGCGTGACTGTCAAAAATGCTATCCGGTAAAAAATCCTGTAGCTCATCGATTGACTTGGTATCTACCTTATTAAAATGCCAACGAAAAGGATTGGATGCAGGGAATTGTTCGGGGTTACTATTGATCATCTGTTTTTTATTTTTTTCACGGTCATTGCCTGTCCCAGTCTTCGGGGAATATGCTTCGGGAAAATCTAGCAAGGATAATTCTGCCTATGTGTGTCTGAAATCGTCATGCTCGATTTAATGTTTTGACTTTGTTTTTTTCCAATGAAATATGCGCATAGCAGATATCGGTACAATCATGATGGAGTCCAGCATAGTAATACGCCAGCACCTCAGTACCTCCCAAATACAGCAAATTTGGGTGTCCCACTGAAAAGGCTGCCATTTCTTGCCAGGCTTCATTCATGCTCACCTTCTGCGAATCCTGTCTGGGTTGGGCAGAACGATGGACCTCAAGGTTCACGGAAAAGGGTTCGTTCAAACCTTCTTTTATCCATATGGTAATCACAGGAAGAGAAGTTCTGTCAATGCTGACACAAGCAATTCGTCCATCCTGCAGTTGAACAGGCCTGCCCGGCTGACCATATATGCCAGTATCCATCGGTTGGCTCCATGTATTCCCTCCATCTATACTTTTGGATTCATGGATGTTGAGGTAGGTGTTCTTCTTTCCATCCAATGTCCAGAAATAATTCACAAGCGTTGTTCCGTCTAATAATACATTGGGACGTTGGTCCCAATAATACATGTCTGGAATATTAGTAACGATAGTGGGGTTTTTCCAAGTGATTCCGTTGTCCAATGACCGTATCATGGCAGACCTATGGATCCATTTATTAGGATCACCCTTATACTTATTGACTTCAAATTGACACAAAACACTTCCATCACCCAGGCGAATGGGAGGGCCGGTCAGTGGTACAGGACCACCTACACCAGAGGTATCCATAAGCAGGGGGTCGGACCAGGACTCTCCCCCATTTTCACTAAAGCAATAGAAAATTCGGGTGTCCTTTAAGCTTTCGTCCTTGGGATCATAAAAAGGTAAGTCAGGACGAGATTCGTCTACCCAATTGAGCACCATCAGTACCCTATCTCCACCTAAGGATAAAAAATAGAGGGAAATAATCTGTCCGGGTTTTCCTTCAATGTTCGGCAATTTGACCGGTTCAAAGGCTGGGACCCAGGTTGCCCCCTGGTCATCGGACCAAGTCATTTGTGCCGTTTTATGTATGGCATCAGTCTTTTTTTCGGCAGCTTTCCATCCTGCCAACCATCTACCGGAAGGGAGTAGCTCAAAAGCAGGAAAAGTTTTGCACTGATGAACTGATCCATGGTAACGCGAGGGAATCCTACTTTTGTTGATGATCCTCATAATTCGTCTTTTTCTGGAAATTCATCCTTTATTATGGCTGCAGCTTTAATACGCTTTGCCATGGTCTCAGGGTTTCCAAAGATCTTATGGTCAACCCAACTGAGAAGTGTTCCTATAAGGATCCCTACACCTAAAGAAACTGGCATTATATAAAGCACCTCAATTCCCCATACCTTAAAAAAGGCGATAGCCACAGCAATTGCCACACTTGCTATACCCCCCCAAAACGTTCCTCTAGCAGTCGCAAAAGGCACAAAAAGTGCCATGAAAAAGAGTACAAACAAAGGCGAAACAAACAAGTTGACCACCTTAACGATAATGTCATATAAGTTGCCTTCTACCCGGCTGATCAATAAACTCAAACCTAAAGCCAGCACCCCCACAAATAGGGAAAGGTTACGGATGGAGCGAAGTTGGTTCTTTGGCTGCTTATAAGCTTTAGAAAAACGCTTGAGCAAATCCTCAGAGATCACAGAAGAAGTTGAGTTCAGACCAGAGGAAAGACTCGACATCGCAGCAGCCAATATCCCAGCGGCGACCAATCCTGAAATCCCCACAGGTAAACCTACAAGTATGAATTTAGGGAACAACTGATCCGCATGGGTATTCAAAGTTTCCCCTGGGGCCATGTATCGGGGAAAGGCTGTGAAATAGGCCAACACCGCCAACCCTACAAAACCTAAGAGCACCTGAACCACAAAGGTGGTAATCAAGGAAACCCCAAAAGTCCTTCTTGCCGTATGAATATTTTCGGTTGCCAGAAAACGCTGAATGGACATCTGGTCTGAACCCGATGAAGCAACATACCAAACAAAAGTTGTTAAAAGGGCATTAGCAATGGTCAAGCGTTCCCTCGCATCAAATCCCAATTTAAGCTCACCCCAATGAGGCAACCAATCTTGAGGAATCCAAGCACTAACTGACCCAAAATGCCAGCTAACCACAAAGAGGGTAAGCAATGCGCCCCCAATTAATACTGCTGACTGGATTACATCTGTAAAAACAACGGCCTTAAGCCCACCCATGGTAGTATAAAATATCGTTATGCCCATTAGGAGTACGCTAATCAGCAGGGTGAATGAGGGGTCGAATCCGAAAATGGACAGGATGGCCGTGTGCACCGTAATAAAAATAATGGTCCCCATCCACAAGAAGCGCAGGGAAAGGAAAAAGAAAGTGGCCAGCAAACGGATACTAACCCCCAGGTTGATCTCTAAGATCTCATAGGCGCTTGTCACCCTGAGCTTCATAAATTTTGGGATCAAAAACCACCCCACCACATAATAGACCAAGGGGAATATCAACACTCCTGAGAAAATTACAGGGCCGTATTTAACCATTTCTCCTGGATAGGATAGATAGCTTAAGGAGCTAAGCAGGGTGGCAAACAAGGATAATCCTACTGCTATGGGGTTCATTTTGCCCCCACCCAGGTAATAATCTTTTTCGTCTTTGTTTTTTCGGGAAAAAAAGTATCCAATCCCCAACATGCCCATCAAGTAAAACACCACAACCATCCAATCTCCCCAAGCCAGGAAATATTCCTCTGTACGGTCCAATTGCAATATGGCGTAGGCAGCTGTTGCTCTTATATCGGCATTGACAGCATTCTCCAAAGCTTCTTCCCGGCTTTCACCTTCCTCCATGATGGGATTATTTCCTTCTAGTAGACCTACCAACACCGGCAATTCCTCCACCTCACCTGATTCACCAAGGGCAATGGCCATTTCCATCCGTTCCCCTTTTTTGGGGGAATCAGCCATGGCAAGCAAGTTGCGTTTGAGGTTCAAATATTTAGCTTCCTCCGTTGCAGCGTCAGGAGCATGTAGAAAAGCCGCGGAAAGCAAATACACTTTTGCCATGGATTCACTTGGCTCTTCTAGCGCAGCATCTGCCAATTTTTCCCATTGCTCCTTAGTGAGGTTCCCATAGTTTCGTAAGGCAAATGCAGCCTGCATTTTTGGAAGTTCCTCCACCCCGGGGCTTAGGATCAGTTCCAGCAGGTCCCCGCTGCTACGGGTGGGGTTTTCTCCATGAAGTGTACTCCAAAGCGTATAGACATAAAGGGAATTTATCTCTCCACCCAACACTTCAGATGTGGCTTTGGGCGCCAAATCTTCCAAGGAAAGTCCTAACTTGGCTGCGGTCTCAGCAGCATGTACCCTATCATTTCCTGAGGGATCATTAAATGCCCCCACAATCTTTGGCCAGTAGGTAGCTGCTTGAGTTGGGGAGGCTTGCGCCAGTACCCGCCAAATCCCTATACGGTATTGGGGAATAGCTTCCAAGCGTTCTTTCTCTTCCAAAAAAACCTCATAAACCCCATTTGGATAACCCGCCCAAAGCTTGTACTCGGCGGCATGAACCTTCACCCATGATTGCTGTTGGTGCAATACCTCTTCCAGGGTTGCGACCGACCTTTCGCGCAAGTCTTCTGATATGGGGGAGGGATCATGAGAGGTACAACTGAATATGCAGGAAATTAAAAATAGAACTAAGAATGGAATTCGGTTGGGCTTACTATTCATGAGTCGTTCTTGTTCAGTGCCTTCACATAAGCCCTCTTTGCAGCCACATCTTCCTCCGCAGAAACCCCGAAATAAATTAGCCCCATGGCTTTTCTGGTTCGGTGTTCACTGGTATTTGGGCTTGCACGGTGTATGGTCAAGGCATGATGCACCAAAAGGTCTCCGGGTTTGGTGGTAAAGAAAACTTCCTTTTCCAGGTCTGCGGGTATACCGAAATCTGCAAT
>PXCO01000077.1 GCA_003565295.1 Cyclobacteriaceae bacterium | reverse complement strand
GATTCAAGTGCTTTAAGGTATTTGTTTGACCAGCATTACCTGAAGCTATGCCAATATGCATTTACCTATCTGAAAGACATGGATGAAGCCGAGGATGTGGTTCAAAACCTGTTTGTGGAAATCTGGGAGAAAAAAGGGAAACTTGAAATTCACCAATCCCTTCAGCAATACCTGTTCAGGGCGACCTACTACAAGTGCCTAAATGCGCTAGAATATAAACAAGTGAGAAAGAAACATACCCAAGAAAACCATCAACAGGTAGAAGTAGGGATTAATGCAGAGCGTGATGGGGAGGAAAAAAGAATGGCTATCCAGAATGCCCTTGAAAAATTGCCGGAAAAGTGCAAACAAGTATTTGTCCTAAGTAGGTTTGAAGAGCTTAAATATGCTGAAATAGCCGACAAGATGGGTATTTCCATCAACACGGTGGAAAACCATATGGGCAAGGCACTAAGATTATTGAGAGCGGAACTTAAGCATTTAATCTAAAAACGAAACAAAGTGACCAGGAACGAACTGAACGTCAATGATGAGCTGATCATCAAATTCCTTGCAGGGGAAGCCAGCCCTGAAGAGGCCTTGGCATTGATGGAGTGGTTAGAGGTGGAGGATAACAAAAGATGGTTTGAAGAAATCCGTACCGTGTACCAATTTACCCAGCCTGAGGATCCTGCACTGCAGATAAACGCGGACAAGGCTTGGGGGAACATAAAAAATCGCACCACACTGGAAGCCCCAAAAAGGATTTGGTATTTTCATCGTTTAGTCCCTACCATGGCTGCGTTGTTAATCGTTTTGTTGCTTGGGGGAATGGCCATTTACTTTTTCGGAGCGGAGCAGGGGGAAACTATGATAAAGCTTGAGGCGCAGCGACCTGTGGAGAGCGTTCTGCTTCCAGATGGGACCAAGGTCAATATGCTTGTAACCAGTGCCATCAATTATGGTGAACATTTTGGAGAGGATCACAGAAGCTTATCATTGGAAAGAGGAGAAGTGTACTTCGAGGTGGTGAATCAGCCCGAATATGCCTTTGTAATACAAACCGCGCTTGGAGAAATTGAGGTTCTGGGCACTTCCTTTAATGTAAGGCTTGAAAATGAATTGCTAGAGGTGGCAGTTGAGAAGGGTAAGGTGCAATTGACCTCCAATAAGAATGAAACCTTGATCATCAGTGGAGGACAGACCGGCATATTGACCCAGGGCAACCTTAGCCTTCAAGACCAGGTCAATGCCAATCTCTTTGCCTATGCCACAGGGAGATTGAGTTTTGAGGAAACATCCATTCGTGAAGTACTGCATATTTTAGAAAAGACCTACGGGGTAAATGTGGCCGTAAGTGAAGAAAATATTCTAAACTGTCATTTGACTGGTACATTTGATGGGATTTCTATGGAAAATTTGGTTAATTTGATAGCGGAAACATTGAATCTTTCAGTTGTTAAAAATGAAGAGGGGTATTTATTGGAGGGCAAAGGTTGTTAGCATTTGTTGTGCTCTGTATTTCTTATTGCCTCACCTCTCCTTATCCCAGCAGTCCAATCCTTCCACCTTTAGCATTCATTGCGATAATTCCACCTTTAAGGAATTGGTTGAGCTTCTTTCCACCAAAACGGGTCTGAATTTCATATATAGCTCCAATAACCTAGATTTAGGAGGCCCTATATCGGTTTCGGTACGGGGAAATACTGTGGAGGAGTTACTGTCAAAAGTAACCGCTTCCATAGGGTTGACGTTTTTTATAGACGACAAGCATGTCATTATTAAGCAGGAGGCAAAAAAACAAATGTTGGTTGAATCAGGGGCTGTGGAACAAATTGAAGTTTCTCCTACTGCACAAGAAGATAAACCGGGGTTAAACAGAACCCAGGCAGAGGTTTTGGCCAAAGCTTCACCAAGAGTCCCCTTGGAATATTACCTCTCCTACCCGCAAATCGATGAACCTCTGCAATCCGGATTTCAACAATATCCGCGTTTTTTTAAAGAAAGAAGAGAATGGATGAAAAAACTCAACCTGGGGTTTAGCCTTTTGACCAGTGATATTGGGACGGGGGTCGAGATTGCACCCGGCTACGGGCCAGTACATTTGCTTATTCAGCCTTCCTGGCAACATAGTGATGGGTTTGCATTGGCCTATGGTGCAGGGGCTACCCTCCCCGAGTTTTTAGGTTTTCACCTGACTTTCAACTACCTGTATGCACGCATTAATTATCAGGAACCTTTCTTTCTGGAGGAATTTGAAGCAGATGCATCTTCCATGTATAAGGCTTCCCGGATGGAATTGATGAAACAACAAAGTGACACTAACGGAAATGTGGACTTAGGCAGATATAGCCCAAGGTCATCTGTAAACATTCATAGGCATCAAGCTAACATTTTGTTCAACTACCACTTTTCGGAAAGGGTAAAACTTCAATTAGGCCCAACCTTTAACTATGCTATGACCACAAGATGGGTGGATAATTGGCAAACTGTTTTTTCTTCCACAGGGGATTATATTCAAAGCTCAAGAAGAGGTGGGTATCCTGCACCTCCACCAGCCTTCCCAGTCCATGAGCAGCAGGGGATCAGGGATTTCGCCAGTAGCTTCGAACGGGAAAAGGTCAGTAATTTTTGGGTGGGCTGGAGAGCGGGGATCATCTATCGCCTGGACTTGTTTGATGCCAGACCTTGACGATTAATTTAAATATCCTCCCAATCATGCTAAAGTAGGCCTTATAGGCTCCGGTGCCCGACCGGCTACAAAGAACTATTTATCTGAGTTACCAAAATCAAAAAAGGATTTCAGCTCTGTAGCCTCCTGGGGATCCATTCTTTTGCCCAAAATTAGCCTAAGCTGCCTCCTTCTCAGGGCACCTTCAAAGAGTTCGGTTTCATTTTCCGTCTCCGGTACCAGCTCCGGCACTTTCACGGGTTTGCCATCTGCATCTACTGCCACAAAGGTAAAAAAGGCCCTGTGGGTGGTGATTTTGCTGTTTGCAGGAATGTCCTCCGCAAAGACCTCAATAAACACTTCCATGGAAGTGTTGAAGGAACGGGTTACCTGTGCCTTCAGCGTGACCACATTGCCTAAGGCAATGGGGTTTTTAAAGGAAATGCTATCCGCTGAAGCCGTGACTACAATGCTGTTGGAATGCCTTTGTGCGGATATGGCCGCCACCACATCCATCCAATGCATCAGCTTGCCCCCCATGAGGTTGTTGAGCGTGTTGGTGTCGTTGGGGAGCACCATCTCGGTCATGGTCACCTCAGAGTCTTTTACGTATTTTTTTCTTGCCATTTTTATAGATCGATGTAATCAAATTTATTTCCGAAGATGTCTCTCATCTCCCGTTTTCATGCCTATTGGCCCCACCCCTTCTCGCCCAGTAAAGGCACAAAGGAAAAGTGGTCGAAACTTTCCTCCACAATGTGCTTTTCTGTTTTCTTGGTGAGTTTTAGCATTTTTTGTGTGTTTCTATCCCCCACCGGTATCACCAACACACCTCCAACACTTAGCTGCTTTAACAAAGCAGTCGGCACTACCGGAGCCCCAGCGGTGACCAAAATCCGGTCAAAGGGTGCAATATCAGGCAGTCCTTTGCTGCCATCGCCATGGTAGTGGTGGATTTTTATCCCTATCCGGGGAAGGAATTTCTGTGTGTTTTTAAATAAGGTTTCGTTGAACTCTATGCTGTGCACATTGGCCCCCATAAGGTATAATACACCTGCTTGGTATCCTGATCCGGTGCCGATTTCCAGGACTTTATGCCCATAGTGCACATCCAAAAGGGAAGTTTGGAAGGCCACAGTGTAGGGTTGGGAGATGGTTTGACCCTCCCCTATGGGAAAAGCCTTGTCTTGGTAGGCATGGCTAAGAAGCGCCGAGTCGAAAAAAAAATGCCTGGGAAGGGTGCCCATGGCTTCCAACACCCCGGGATGGGTAATCCCCTTCTTTTTTAAGGTGGCAATCAAGGTCTTTCTTTGGCCCTTGTGCAGATAAGAATCTTCCAGCTTCAACATCATAGGCACAAAATAAGTGACTTTATGCCGAGGTTTTATAAATGATAGGGGTAAATTTGAAAATGTGCAGATAATTGTACTTTTTTGAAACCTTTTGTCCGCTTTCATAGATTATAAACTATGTTTACTGGAATCGTAGAAACTTTGGGAAAAGTGGTTGCACTTTCTCGGGAGGGTACCAATACCCACTTTGATATTCATTCCCCCATCAATTCAGCATTGAAAATAGACCAATCTGTAAGCCATAACGGGGTATGCCTTACCGTGGTGGATGTAAGCCCCGAAAAATATAGGGTCACTGCCATCGATGAAACCCTTCAAAAAACCTCCCTCGGCCAATGGAAAGAGGGGGATTTGGTGAATTTGGAGCGCTGCATGCCTGCCGATGGCCGCTTTGATGGCCATATCGTACAGGGCCATGTGGATCAGGTGGGCACAGTGGAAAGGATAGAGGAGAAGGACGGAAGCTGGTTGTTTGACCTTTCATTTGACCCCGGTACCGGAAATATCACGGTGGAAAAGGGCTCAATTACCATCAATGGCACCAGTCTTACCTGCTTCAATTCCCGGCCAGGCAAATTTACAGTGGCCATCATCCCTTATACCTATGAGCATACGAACTTTCATCAACTTCATGTAGGGAATAATGTTAATCTGGAATTTGATATCGTTGGGAAATATATTCAGCGGATCATTAAGGGTTACCAGGGTTAATTACCATTATATTTTTTGTTTAATCTATCGTTGTCCCAATTTTTCGGGTTGTTGATGATGTATTCAGCTATGCGATGATAGGATTGTTCATCACGAATTATGCGTTCCCAATAATTCCGTTGCCACAATTTGCCATTGAATGGTTCCCATCCCAAATTTTTGACCCCGCGGATGTATTCGACCGTTACAATGGATTGAAACGCCCCCACCATGTCACCCACGGTTTTTGGTTTGCCCGTAGGGGCAATCCCTTGTGGTGGCGGCGGTTGTGCCATTGGCGGTTGTAATCCCGTTTCATTTTGGG
>PXCO01000079.1 GCA_003565295.1 Cyclobacteriaceae bacterium | reverse complement strand
TCCCATTAGTGGAAATGAGGCACTAAGAAGATCTCCAGGTGTGCACGTGGTGGATGAAGAAGGACTGGGAATGCGTGTTAACATAGGTATCCGGGGGTTGGATCCATCGCGAAGCCGTTCAGTGCTGGTGATGGAGGACGGGGTACCCGTTGCTTTGGCGCCATATGGTGAGCCTGAAATGTATTATACCCCAGCCATAGACCGAATGGCGGGCATTGAGATACTGAAGGGATCTGGTCAAATATTATATGGTCCACAGACGATCGGAGGGGTGGTAAATTACATCACCCCAAACCCCCCTCAAGAAGAAGAGGGGTCAATTTTGCTGCAAGGTGGACAAGGAGGTTTCTTTAGTGGTCTGATTAATTATGGCAATACGATAGGGAACACCGGTGTGCAGGTAAACCTCTTAAAGAAAAGAGCTGACAATGTAGGTCCCACAGAATTTGACATCACGGATTTCAACACCAAGCTTTTGTTCAACATGAGTGACCGCTCTGAGCTTGGGGTAAAGGTGGGTGTTTATGACGAGGTGTCCAACTCCACCTACATAGGGATCAACCAGGTAATGTATGACAGAGGTGGCCAGGACTTCACCAGGCTGGCCCCCGATGATCAATTGGATGTGAGAAGGCTCTCCTTGAGCTTCAGCCACAAATATAAATTCAACGAAAAGGTGAAGCTCCGCACTATTGCGTATGGCTATACTACCACCAGAAACTGGAACAGACAGGATTTTGCCATCAACTCCACTAATACCCCACCAAACAATTGGACGGGTGTGGTATGGGGAGACCGGGACGTTCCAGGGGGGGCTATCTTCATGCGTGACGGTACCGGAAACAGGAATAGGCAATTTGAAGTAGCAGGTTTTGAGCCCAGGTTGGAAGCCAGGCACAATTTGTTCAATATCAATAATGAACTTATTGTGGGCACGCGTTTGCTTTATGAAAGGGCTTTTGAGCAAAGGGTAAACGGGACCAAGGCTGGGGTGGCCAGTGGAGATTTGGTGGAAGATGAAGTGCGAACCGGTCATGCATGGAGTGCTTATGCCCAAAATAAATTTAACCTCAGTGAAAAATTCGCGTTGAGCGCCGGGGTAAGGATGGAGAACTTTAATTATGAAAGGGATATCCATAGAAGGAATTTCCCGGAAGTAGGTATCAGGGACACTATGCTGGTAGCTGGTAACAACATTACCGAAATCATACCCGGTGTGGGTTTTATATACAGGCCTAACCCAAAGATGAATATCTTCGGTGGCGTACACAAGGGTTATGCGCCTCCAAGGACCAAGGATGCCATCACAGCAGTAGGTGATGTGTTGGATCTGGATGCTGAAGAAAGCTGGAATTATGAGCTGGGTTTCAGGTCGGATGTGAAGAGATGGTTGTTCTTGGAGATGACTGCATTCCGTATGGATTTTTCGAATCAGATTATCCCGGTTGCAGAAGCTGCCGGTGGAGTTGGCTTTGGGGTGATCAATGCAGGGGCTACCCTACATCAGGGAATTGAATCAGCCTTGGTGTTCGACATAGGGCAGTTAGCAGGCTTTACGCGTATGAACCTTACCTACGACCTCAATGCCACCTACGTGCAATCCACTTTTTCGGAAGACAGGTTCAAGGGGGATATAAATATCAATGGCAACAGGACTCCTTATGCTCCTGAATGGTTTATTAATTCGGCCATCACATTGGAGAGTAATATGGGATTAGGGGCAAGACTTACCGCGAATTATGTAGGGGATCAATTTACTGATGAGGTGAACACTGTGGAGCCAAACATGAACGGCAGAAACGGCTTGATGCCTTCCTATTTCTTGATGGATGCCAATGTGTTTTATAATGTGGGCAAATGGAATTCCAGATTCAACGTTTCGGTAAAAAACATGTTTAATGAGCGCTATATCGCATCCAGGAGGCCACAGGGCATTCGAGTGGGTATACCCAGGTTTGTCACGGTAGGCTATGAATTCAGATTTTAAAAAAATATTTAAACATTTTTTCAGGTAGCTGGTTTAATAATCATAAGGCTTAGACAAGCTTTTCTTCATAGTGCTGGGTTAAGCCGCCTCATCTTGGATGAGGCGGCTGTTTTTTTAGCTGTTATTGTTGCCCGAAGCTGTTTTCTTTCGTGTAAATTATTCCCAATAGACATAAATTCCGTTCAATCGGGATAGTCAAATAAGGCCGCTGAGGCGTATTCCACCGGAAGCTGTGTATCTCCTCCCCATACAATACCAATTCATGTGAATTATTGGAGATGTCTGAAGCAGTGTCAAAGGATTTGTGATTTTTTCTGGAATTGAAATGGATAATTCAACGGTTGAGGGTGAAAAAATACCGATACCTTGGTCACATAAGGGTGCCAAGGTTACCGGTAATTCATTCAAGCATTGAACCAAGCTTACCTAGGTTCGCCTGATTACGCCCAATATTATTGAAATCACTGCAATGACAAGAAGGATGTGGATAAGTCCTCCGGCATCATAGACGAAGAATCCAAATATCCACCCGATCACTACGACCACAGCAATTAAATAGAGGATAGATCTCATAATTATCTTGATTAGTTAGATTTTTTGTACTCGTTCCTTACGTCTCTTAATTTTTCCTGAGCCTTATTCTTCAAGCTGTCAAATTCATCTTTGATTTTGTCTTGACGTTCTTCGGCAGCATTTCTAAATGCATCAGCTCTGTTGTCCATCTCTTGAAGAAGGCTTTCTATTTCGCTTACCTTTCTATCAAAACCTTGGGTGTTTGCCTGTGCCCTTTCCGGTTTTTCGGCCTTTAATTCATTGAGGTCTTCCCTGACTTCCTCCTTGTCTTCTTTCAAGTCCTCGAAGGTTCTTGTAAAGATATTTTCAACGGATTCTTTGGCTTCTGACAATGTTCTCTCGGCATCAGAGCTTTCATTTCTATTGGTTTCTCTATTGGGTTCGCAGGAGCAAACAGCCAATAAGGCCAATGCGGCCATTAACTGAATAGTTTTCATAGTTGGTAGGGTTTAGTTTAAAGCTAATGTTAAATGTAATTATAAATAATATTCTAAAAGTTATAACTTACACGCTTTTCTTTTCATAATTTTAAGGTGACCCTTTATAAGGGAAAATATCAGGGCACTAAGGTTTGCCCACCCAGTATGGGCAGCACAAAGGTGAACGTAGCTCCTTGGCCCTCCTCACTATGAGCCCTAATTGTTCCTCTGTGATTTTCTATGACTTTTTTGCAGATGGATAACCCAATGCCTGTGCCTGAAAACTGGGAACGGTTGTGAAGCCTCTTGAATAAGACGAAAACACTCTCGGCATACTCTTGATCGAAGCCTATTCCATTGTCTTTTATGGAAAGCTTGATGAGCTTGTCAACAGAAATGCTATTAAAATCCACCAGGTCCTGCTGGGTCAAAGGTTCATTTTTAATCCAGATTTCAGGTTGAACCTTGTTTTTGGAATATTTGAGGGCATTACTGATCAAATTAACAAAAAGTTGTTTGATCTGGAAGGGAATTACATTTGCGGTAGGTAGCACATCATAATGTACAATGGCATTTTTTTCCTCGATCTCCTGATTAAGTTCATTTAGGGCTTGAATTACCAATGATTGTAAATCGGTGATTTCAAAAATTTTTTCTGAGTTGGTGGTACGGCTGAATGCTAATAGATCAATGATCAGGTTTTGCATCCTATTGGCGGCACGTTGGATGCGCTTAAAGTAATCCTCCCCTTTACTCCCCAAATGGATATCCTCCATGGTGGTTATTCTGGATATAAAAGTTTGGATTTTCCTCAATGGCTCCTGCAAATCATGACTGGCAAAATAGTTAAATTCTGCCAGCTCAGCGTTGCTGTGATAGAGTTCTTTATTTTTCTCCTCCAGACTTTTTTTGGTGATGGTTTCTTCGGTCATGTCCTTCAGGGTGACCACCAACATTTTCTTGCCCGATTCCTTGAAAAGTTTATAGGTATACTTCAAAAATCTGACTTTTTCTTTGGAGGTGAGTATTCGGAATTCATTGGATTCGAATACAGTGGCCACACCCACCTTTTTCCTTACCTTTTCTAATCTTACCCTATCCTCAGGGTGTATGGCATTTAGGAATTTTTCTTCTGTAAGCTCCTCATTCTCTGGATCCAATTCTAAAATCCTAAACAAATTCGAAGAAAACTCATAGGTGCCTTTGTCCTGATCATAGCTATAGCTCCCTACAGCGGCCATCATCTCTGCGTTTGATAGCATTTTGATCTGGATTTCGAGTTTCCGGTTTAACTGGCTAAGTTTTTCCTTGGCATTTACTTCTGAGGTAAGGTCCTTATTAACCCCTATTAGGATTTTGTTACCTTGATCATCCGATATCATCTTGCAGGCCATCCTGATGCAACGCACCATATCCTCTTCGGTTAAGATTTTCAGGTCCATCCCCTCTTCACAGGCTTCGTTATGATAAAGGTACTTGAGTTTTCTAATCAGCTCCGTTCTATCGTCACGGTGAACTTTTTGAAGGAACTGATGAAGCTTGGGAGGTGACCCGTTTGGAGTAAGTCCTAGCAACCTATACTGATTGTCTGAAAACACCAGGGTTTGGCTGTGGAAATTGTAATACCAGTGGCCCGTACCTGATATTTCTTCAGCCTGTTTAAATATTTCATTGTTGATATTTAGTTTTCTATTGGCCTTGTTGTATTTTCTAAGGATTTGGGTGAGGGCAATAAAAACCAGGGATATGATGAACAAAGCCAAAAGGATAGTGGAAAACATCAAAATTGGGCTAATGCGATAACTCTTCTCACTGGCATTCTCTCGTTCTGCCAGTAATTCACCTTGATCTGCCACCAAATGCTCAATTAAACCTCGAATTTTTCTGGTCTGCCCATTTCCTTTTCTTAAATTATCACCTAAACTAGCACCCTCGGCAAAAAGGGTCATGGTATCATCAAATAACGCCTTTCTTTCCCTAACCAATCTTTCCATGGAATCCAAATGTGCCAAATTGATGTTTCCATCGGTACCCATGGATTTTAATTTCTCCATGCTTTCGGAAATCTTATCATTTTGCCCGGCATAGCCCTCAAGGAATGCACTGTCCCCAGATATGATAAAGGACCGTTGATAGGTTTCCATACCTGTGATGTGTGAAATTAAAGTTTGGAGGGACTTCTGAGAATAATGGGACTGCATTACTAGCTGCTGGCTCTTATGATAAGAATGAAACTGCTTGTAACTTACGCCAGCAATAAAAATCAACAGAGTAACCGAAATCACAAACGCCCCTCTCAAATAATTTTCCGATAACTCGAGTATGGACATATTGAAAGGCTTAAACGTTGAGAATGAAGCTTTCCTTGTTCAGGCCGGAGGTGCAAAACTGCCAATTCATACTGATTACCTTGCCCATGGCTTTCTTTAACACGTTGAAGTCATTTGGTTTTTTAATATATATATTTGCCCCCAATACAAAGGAGTCTTCTATGTCCTTTTGGGAGGATGAAGTGGAATAGATCGCCACCGATAATTCCTTTAAATGAGGACATTTTTTGATTTCTTCCAAGCATTCTATGCCTCCTTTTTTAGGCATATTCAGGTCGAGGAAAACCACATGAGGTCTGGGGTTGCCCTCTTTCCTGAGCCAGTTCATTAATTCCTCTCCATCTTCCACGGCGTGAACCACCGTGTTTAAATTAAGTTGATGGATGGCATCTGAAAAGAAAAGCCGGTCGTCTTCATCGTCGTCCGCTAACAGAACGTGGATTTGGTCTTGTGCCATGGGTTACTTATAAGTATAGGTTTTTAAGGTTGCTCAAGCTGTTTGTTAGCTTTCCTTCTGCTGATGATTCTTTGGAAACTAGAGGGGGTCAGCCCCGTAGTCTTTTTGAACTGATTGGACAGATGAGCCACACTACTATAGTTGAGTTTATAGGCAATTTCTGTGAGGTTATAATCTCCACTAATCAATAATTCCTTTGCCCGCTCAATTTTTTGCAGGATAATGAAATTTTCTATAGTAGAAAAGGTCTCCTCAGAAAAAAGATTGGACAAGTAGCCGTAACTCAGGTTAAGTTTTTCGGCCAGATAAGTGGAGGTTTTGGAAATCGGGAGCTTTTCTTCCAGATAGATCATTTCTACGATCACGTCCTTAATTTTTTGCACCAGACTTTCCTTTTGAGAATTTATGATTGAAATCCCATAAGGGATCAACTTGTTCCTCAATGATTCAAACTCCTCCTCTGAAATACTTTTATTTATTTTGATTTCACCTAATCCATTGAAGGAATGAGACAACTCCATCTCCTCCAAATGATCACTGATGATCTTTATGCAGGCTTTATGGATATCATATTTGAAATTAATGACCATACTGAGCGATGAATAATCAAGCAAAGTTATAGTTTCTCTAATTTAAAAACACATATTTAATTCGAAATCGATCAAATCCATTTTTTCTGTTTGGAAACGAATGGCATTTTTCTGTCGATAAGTTAATTGAAAACTCTTAAATATGTAGGTTTCTAATCAAATTTAGGGAAATGCCTCAAAATTGCATCGTTTTTAGAGAAAAATTTTGTGCTTTCATAAATAAAATTAAAACTTTGTATTCATTTTGGTTTTCGTGTGATCATCCAATAGGAAAGAGGCACAAAATATAAAGCTGTAAAGGTACCTATTGTCAATCCCCCTATCACACTAAAGACCAGCGGGCGCTGCAAATCCGCACCAAGTCCGGCACTGAACACCACGGGCAATAAGGCCAGAATGGTGGTGATGGAAGTCATAACAATGGGTTTTAACCGTATTTCACCCGCCCTATACAGGGCTTTTTCCATTGCCTCTTTGGGTTTTAAGCCTTTCTCATCCCTGTAGGTTTTCCGGAGTCTATTGATGGTGTCGATTTTCAGGATGGCGTCATTCACCATGATGCCGAGCATCACCACCAGGCCTATGGACGACATTACGTTCAGGGAGGTGCCGGTGAGCCACAGCACGATAAAAGCCCCTCCAATGCCCAAGGGAAGGGTAAAAATCACGATCATTGGCTGGAAAAAGCTTTCGAACTGTGCGGCAAGTATAAAATATAGCAGCAATACAGAAATCATCAAAATGCTGATGAGTTGTTGGACCGTTTCCCTGTCCTTGAAAAATTGTCCGGTAAAGGTTAGTGCCAGATTTCGCTCATTGGCCCAGCTCAATAAATTTGATTCAATATCTCTTTCAGTGGGATCCACCAAAAGCGATTGATATACGCCATTGGCGTCAGCAGTGATGAATTTATAGTGGTTGTCGTAGTTGAAATAAATGAAATTACCTAGCTGGTAAGGGGTTTCCTCCGCCCCCTTTACATAAGTCTCCCGCAACAAACGCTGAAACTCTCCCTCGCTTTCCCTTAATTTTACCGGTGTCACCTCCCCAAATCGTTTAATGTCGGTAATAAGAAAATTGCCAAACAATTTCTCTATCTGACCGAGCATGGACTGCATCTCCACCCCGTAGGTGGCCATTTTCTCCATGTCCAGCCGGAAGATGATGGAAGCTTCCTTTTGCAGGCCAGGCCCTCTTTCCCAATGATTGGTGGGGAGCTCCTGTAGCCAGGCATCCATGACGGGCTCCTCCACGGGCTTTTTACTCACCAGATCTTTCCACCTCGCTTCATAAAAGGCAAATGGGGAGCTAAAAAGTTGTTCGAAGGCATTTGGGGCATCTTGAAGTTGAATACTGGCCATGGGATAATTTTGCCTGAAGTATTCAAGTAAATTTGCAGATTGACCGGCCTTTTCTTCCGAAGTGGCAAATCTCAGGTACAGATTACCCCTTTGTATGGAGTTTTCGCCCTCGAAAAGCAAAAATTGATTAATGCCCACATCGCTTTCTGCCTGAAGGAAAGCACCATCCATAGACAGCAATACCTCTTGGATCCTTAATTTGTTCTCCCTGGCATGTATGGGTTCATTCCAGTCCACCTCAAGCAGTAGGTCAAACTTTTCGATTGGCGGCAACCCCTCAATGGTCAATAACTTGCTGATGGAAAGTGTTAATGGTATTAATAGGAATAAGAGGAGAAGGCTTAACTTTCTACGTGCGAAGACCATTTTATAGAGTCTCTTATATCCGGCCAACAAGGCCAGTGAAAATCGACTATCTTCTTTGACGGGTTGGTATGCCGCTCCCCTGAAAAAGAGTTTGTAAAGCATGGGAAGCAAAATGAAGGCGACCAGGAGGGAAACCGAAAGTATGGCCGCCACCGACACTGCCTGATCATAAAACAAGGCACCTGATATTCCACTTAAAAACACCAAGGGGATAAACACGGCCAGTGTGGTGAGAACAGAACTGATCAAAGCGGACATTACCTCTTCCACCCCGACCACACAGGCTTCGAAAATAGCTAGCCCCTCCCTTCTTTTTCTGCTGATGTTGTCCAAAACAATTATGGAATTGTCAATCAACATCCCTAAACCCAAAGCCAGTCCACTCAGGGAAATCACGTTGATGGAAATTTCGAAAAAATAAAAGACCAAAAAGCTAATGATTAGGGAACTGGGTAAACTTATGCCGATGATGAGGGGAGTCCGGAAATTGCCCATAAAAATAAAAAGCACCCCAAAGGCAAAAATCCCCCCAAAAAGCAAGCTGGTCTGTAGGTTACTGATGCCTGCATTTAGTAGCATGGACTGATCCTGGGTGAGTTCAAATTCCACTTGGGGATAATCCCTTTTAAAGTTGCCCAATGCCTCATACACTTTTGGCATCAGTTCGTTCATCTTGGCTGCAGATTGTTTATGGACGGTGAGCACCAAAGCCTGCTCTCCATTGTAGAGATGGTAGCCGGTGGGTTTGGCTAATTCATAACTCACATCGGCTACCCTGGCAAGGGGTACTGTGGTTCCCTCCTCGCTCCTGACGGGAAGCCGCATCACATCCTCGGGGGATTCCAGCCGGGTGGCCAGCCTGAGAAAATACCGGAACTGTCCATCTTCCACGTTGATGCCCGGAAGTTCGGTATTACCGGCCTGAATAGCATCGATGACTTGCTGTTCACTCATTCCCAGTCCAGCAAGCATTGCTGCATTTGGCGCCACGGAAATGATTTTTTCTTGCTTCCCATTGATGTCCACCAAGGCTATTCCTTCCAACTGCTCCAGCCGTTTCTTGATCACGTTTTCCACAAGTAGGGAAGCCTCGGCAAAATCCACCCCCTCCTGAGGTATGACCTGTACCCTCACCATGGGGATGTCATTGGTATTGATACGTATCACCTGTGGCCTTGTCAGGTCCTCAGGCAGCATACTGATCAACCTGTCGATTTTTTCGTTTACCTCGATATAAGCAAGTTCCATTTTGGTGCTGTAATCGAAAGTCAATCGGATATTGCCTACCTCGCTTCCAGCCTTGCTTTCCATACTTTCCAAACCAGCCAAGGTAATGAGCCCTTCCCGAATGGGTTCGAGGATATTTTGCTCAATGGATTCTGGTGAGGCGTTGGGATGGTTGACCTTCACCACGATCTGTGGGACATCGATCGGGGGCAAAAGAGAAACCGGTAAAGTACGGAAAAGCAATATGCTGAATACAACCAGGGCAAAAAAAGTCATGCCCACGGCAATCGGTCGGGAAAGTAAAAATCGAACCATAAAAATTAATCGGTTAATATCTGCACAGGGGCCTGATGAGCCAATTGTACGTTGTTGCTGATGATGACGGTTTTATTTTCTGCGATACCATCCAGGATTTCCATTTCCCTTCCGTTGTCTTTGCCTACTTCCACATAGTTCCAGATGGCCTCATCGTTTTCCAGGGTGAAGACAACCGGTCTTCCGGACCTGTACACCACGGCTGGTTTAGGCACCACCAGGCTATTGTTTTGTGGGGCACGGATCACCGCCCTTGCGTTCATTCCCGGTAATAGTCCCCCATGCTGGTTCAGTTGAATGGTCACCTGTACCAATCCGTTTTCATCCACTTTGGGATTAATGGAGGTCACGGTACCTATTAACCCCTCGCGGCTTCCGGAGACAGGTTCTACTTCTGCTTTTTGACCCTTCTTGATATAATTAATGTCTGCTTCCAAAACCTTCACCTTCATTATCAGCTGGTTTGAGCTGATGATCTCACAAAGCTCATCCCCACTGTTGACCATACTGCCCTTTCTCACCATAACATCGGCCACGGTTCCTGATATGGGGGCCTTGATCACCGATTTTTCAAGGTTCAACTCTGCTTCCCTAATGTCAATTTCCGCTTTTAACAAACCGGACTTGGCCTTGATCAAGTCATCAAAATCCCGAAGGGAGAGCGAGTCTTCCCCAATCTCCACATACCGGGTTGGCCTACCCGCCCTTTCATCTTGGTACTGTGCTTCGGCAGAACGAAGGTCCACTTTTGCTTTTTCGAGTTGAAATTTGCTTTCCGAGTTGTCCAGCTTGGCGATAAGGTCCCCGGCATTTATCTGCTGTCCCTCTTCTACCAACAACTCCACCAGGTAGCCGGTCTTTTCCACCACGATTTGAATTTGTTCGGCGGCTTCTATTTTTCCTGTGGCATTGATAAGGTAATCAAAAGATTTGCGCTCGGAGTTTCCCACGAGTACTCCTGTGGGCTTTACTTCATCCCGGAAGGTTTCCATTGGCACCTCTTCACTTTTGGCTTCTTCCTCCTTGCATGACCAAAAAAATATGAAAACCAACAACAATCCGTAAAAATTAAATCTATACATCATAAGGCGTTGGGTTTAATCCTTTTGTGGGTAAGGGAAGTTAAGTCCAGCTCACAAGGATAATTTGTGCTTAAGTAACTAAAAAATTAAATCAAGAACAAATAGACCTTGATTTTTTTTGTAAAAATTAACATTTTATTAAATGGAGGATGGAAAATTGAAAGTTGAAAATGGAAAAATTTTCAACTTTCAATTCTTAAGGTTCTTTGCTAAATGGAAGGGAGAATTACCAATATTTGTTTTCCAACATCATCATGAAGGACATTCCCATCACTATACTGGACACCACCAGTATCCATTCTTTTCTTTTCACACCCATGATTCCCACCAGCATGGAGGAAATGATCAGGAATATGGCCACTATTACAAGTTGCCCTACTTCCAACCCCAGGTTGAAGGCGAGTAAGGGCTGGAAAATGGATTGCTCCCTGCCCAACAAGGACCTGAGGTAATTGGAAAAGCCAAGTCCGTGGATCAACCCAAAAAATAATGCATACAGGTAATTGACGGAAATCCCTCTGCCCGATGATGGCCTGGGACTTAAGATATTGGTAAGGCAGGTAATTGCAATGGTGACAGGGATAAGAAATTCCACCAAGTCGGTATTTACCCGGATAAGGTTTAGTGTGGCCAATGCCAGGGTGAGGGAATGACCTAAGGTGAATGCGGTGACCAAAATAATGATCTTCTTCCAATCTCTCATTAAATAAATGACGCAGAGGGCGACAACAAAAAGGATATGATCGAATCCCTCCAGGTCCAGAATGTGTTTGATGCCAAGATTAAAGTAAAGTTGAAATTGATTCATGTAAAAGGTGAATTATGGTATATTACCCAAAATAAATTTGTCGTAATATTAATGCATTATTTAGAGATTCTAAAAAAACACCGTAGAAATGCCTTTTTATTTAGTCGCCCTATACCTTTGCATCCAGCTGGCAATTCTCCATCCCTTTTATATTTCCGTTACAGACATGGTATATAATCCTGCGGAGCAGCGCATGGAGATCGCACAGAAGATATTTTGGGATGATCTGGAGGTGGCATTAGGTGGTAAATATGGAGAGAAGGTTAATTTCTTGAACCCTGAGTCGGCGGATAAACTGGATCAGATGATAGAATCTTATCTCCTGCAAAACAATGAAATCAGGGTAAACGGGGAACTGCTTACACTAACTTACCTGGGCTATGAGGTAGAGGAGGACGCAGCTTGGTTCTATATAGAGTCAGGCAAGGTGAAAGAGCCAAAAGAAATCAAAGTGAGGAACACCATGTTGTTCGAAGATTTCCCCACGCAGCAAAATATTGTGAACGTATATGTGGGAAAAAGTCCTAAAAGTATGATTATGTACTTGAAGAAGCCGGAGGGGGTGGTGAGGTTTTGAACATTAATGATTGAGAATGTATGATTTTGGGTATATACCCTCACAGCCAAATTCCCCCTCATTTGACGACCTTCATTTTTCAATCTATTATGTTCTTCATTTTGTATTACTTCTTCACGTATATCCCTAATTAAAAAGAAAAACCCATGATCAAATGAGCATGGGTTTTTGAGATAAATAAAACCGATTCTTATTCGAAGACTCTCGCCCTCGCTCTCATAGAAACGATTTCGTCTCCATTTGCAAGCTCCACCAAGAAGAGGAAAGCGATTTCAGCATGCCCTCCACTAGGGATATTAATGGTGGTGTTTGGCCTTTTTTCCGTGAATTCATCTAAAGTGGTGGTGAACACCACCCTGGTACCTTCACCAGGAATGGGGTCCTCGAAATATCCGGCATCATTATTTAAATTGCCAATGTTGATAGCTGTGCTACCCGCCCCCACTTTGGATATTTGTGCAATGGTTGTGCCTGAATCTTCAGGGATCTCCATAATAAATTCAATGGGATCACCCGCTGATTGCGAAATCTCTATGAAAGGATCATGCCCAAAGGATGTAGTATTGGTGAATAGTAAGGGGATATCCGGTCTATTGTCCCGGTTAAATTGTCCAAAGTCCGATTCACATGCCGAAAACACAATGGTCAATAGCAGGAGGGGAAATATATAATTGATAGACTTCATCATTCTTTTCTTTATAGTTTTTAATCAATATCCCACCATACGGGTACTGTGGGTAATATGACTTCAAAATTGGAGTTTCTGGCAACTTCCTCATTAATGTACTGAGCCCTCACAGGCCTGGTACCATCTATACCTACGGCATTTTGATGTTCTTCCAGTACAGGATAACCAGTTCTTCTATAATCATTCCATTGTTCCACGCCATTTCCATAACTGGCAATGTATTTTTGGGTCATGATTTTCTCCCAGTTTTCATCTTCAGAACCGTTGAGGGATACTTCGTCAGAATTATTCTCAAAGTAGTCATCAATTTCTCCGGTAGATAACCCTGCCAGTGCCATAGAGGACCTGATCCCATTTTGAAAGTGCTCTTCGGCATCACCGGGGGTGCCAAGTAATAAAGCGGATTCCGCAAGTATAAATTGAACCTGGGCATTGGTAATGAACCTTACCGGGCCTTCACCACCATCCCCCACCACGTATGAGCTGAATCTGGACCAGGAGCTGGTAGGAGTAGGTAGTGCTCCCCTGAAACCATTGTCTATGGTTACATATTCACCCGTAGGCCTGGTAACGAAAAGAGGAAGCCTGGGATCGTTTTTGCTTTCCAATAGGTCCTTAAACCGGGTACTTATCATCATGTCATTGCTAAAGGCGGTGACGTAAGTGTATTCATACACTGGAGCCCTACTTCCTACAGATGAACCAAACGTAAACACCATGTTTTCATCATTATTTTGGATGAAATTGCCACCTTGAAGCACGGATTCAATTTCTTGCCGCGCCCTGTCTGGAGCTACTCTGGAAATGGTGTTCGCCAATTTGAGGATTAGAGCGTTTCCTGCTTTAATCCAGTTTTCGCTGTTTCCGCCGTAAACGATATCATCTTGACCAGGGTTGACCGTAGAGCTGGATTGGAGATCAGCGATACCTTCCCTCACCAAATCAAATAAGCTTTGCACTTCCTCACTCCCCAAATAAATAGATTCTTGAGTATCCAATCTGGGAGAGGTGTTTTGATCTCCCAAAAGTGCCTCGGAGTAGGGTATATCTCCCCAAAAATCAGTGGCAATGGAGAAGGTGTAGGCAGTCATTATTTTTCCAATACCTGTATAAGATGTGGCTCCTAACTCCTCGCCAACCTCAATCATATTTCTGTAAGTGATGAGTGAACCATTGTACATCTCAAATCTCCATTGGTTGTTGAAGTTCGCGCCATCAATGGTATAGATATCGTAGGTAGCAGGGGAATTAGCCGCACCTGCGGTTACTGAGGTAATGATAGACCCAAACCGGTTGAGCTCATTATTATTAGCAAAGGCAGTACCTGCCAACCCGGCGGGCAATAATACGTCAGGGGTTACTGAAGTAGGCAAGTTAGGGGACTCATTGATATCCAGGAAATCCGTACATGCAGTCCCGGCCAATAATGCCCCACAAATCATATAATTAATTAGTTTTTTCATTTTCTTCATCATTATAGGGTAAACCTTAAATTGACTCCATAATTTCTAACCTGAGGAGGCCCGCTGAGATCCATTCCTTGGATATTGCCAGCTCCCTGGGTATTCACTTCAGGGTCTGCTGGGAAGCCTGGAGCAAAGAAAAACAGATTCCTTGCACTGACGCCAATTGAGGCAGATCCAAAGGGGGTATTTCCCAATAAGTTGGCAGGAAGGGAATAATTCAATGCCAGTTCTCTTACTCTGTATACGGAGGCATCAAAAACAGCCCCTTCACTAGCCAATCCTCCCAATCCTGCAAAATAAGTCTGAGCGGGAACTTGAATATTATTAGGTCTGTAGGTACCATCACCGTTGGCAATCACACCTGGAAGTATCCTTGGCATATCCCTGTCAACTCCCGTGTAATCAATGTGTCCACCTGACCTTAAGTCCACCTGACCAAAGGAATATAGTTCTCCCCCCACTTGGGCATCCAACAATACATCCAAAGTGAAGTTTTTATACCTAAGGGTATTAGCAAGGCCTACAACAAAGTCAGGCTGTTGGTTGGCAATTACTTGACCTGGTACTCCCGGAGCGAACCCCCCTGTGGCAGGGTTGATCAATAGGTCTCCATTGTCGTTTCTCGGGAATGCAGTAGAAATAATCACACCATATGGATGACCTACGGCGATGGAAGGGGCAATTCCCAGAAATGAGTTGCCTTCAATAGTAGAGTTATCCACATCAGGTGCGATCTCCACAACTTCGTTTCTAATTAATGTGAAGTTCAAAGTAGCGTCCCATGAAAAATCATTTCCATCCACAATCAAGGCTCTGAGGGTGGACTCTATACCTTTATTGATCATCCTTCCGATGTTTGTGGTTCTAGTGTTGAAACCGGTAGCTGGAGAAATGGCCACGTCAAAAATCTGGCTGGTACTAACCATGTTGTATAAAGTGAAATCTAATTCAAGGCGGTAATCAAATAAACCAAGAACCATCCCCACTTCATAATTGTCGACAAATTCAGGTGCCAGATTCATACTGCCAATCCTAGACTGAGGGAAAAATCCAGGTATATTAGCCCCTCCGACAGAAAGGGGGAAATTGATCTGAGCCAAGTTGTTCCCATAAGAAGCCTGACCAAATAGGGTCGCCAATAAATAGGGCGTTGCATCCCTACCTACTCTTGCCACGTTTCCTTTCAGCTTGATTTGGGAAAGCACACTGGATTGGAGATCAAACAAATCCGTAGGCACAAAACTTACCGCCGCAGATGGATAAAAATAGGCATTGTTATCTGAAGGTAGTGTGGAGGATTGATCCACCCTTCCTGACAATTCTAAAAACAGATAGTCATTATAGTCTAAGTTTAACTGAGCATAATGGCCTATTAGCCTTCTCCTATTTCTGCTTTCAAAGGAATTGGTGAAAACAGCCGCATTACTTACATTGTCAAAACCAAAAATGGTCAATTGATCGCCAGTGACACTGATTTGTTGGAAGTCTCTCTGGTTGATATTTTGACCTAAAAGAAGGTTTCCATTGATACCTGTTCCAAATAGGTCTGATTTGTTCATGGTAATGAGTAGATCCCCATTGATTTCTGAACGGAAAAGCATGTCTTCCCTAATTTGTCCCTGTGGGTTCCTGGCAGCTCCTATCCTTAAGGTTTGTTTTCTCCTATCGGTGTAGGTATCTGCTGTTACCCTATAGGTCACATTTAACCAATCAGCAATATCATATCCTACGGTAAAGTTTCCAAAGACCCTATCCACATTGGAGTCAAACATTTCATTTTCAGTGCTCCAGAAAGGGTGGGTTGAAGGAGGATTGTAATAGATTGGAGCCCCTAATTCATCCTGCCATTGAGTACCCCCAAAGTCATAGGAGCGGGGAATCCTGGTAATTTGCCCCATGGCAGATCCACCATTTCCTGCTGTACCATTGCGCTGCTTGGTTTTAACATAGGTGATGTTTCCACCTATCTGTACCCCATTATTCAGCTTTTTGTTTCCACCCAATTGAACATTGTACCTGTCAAAGCCTGTGTTGGGTACAATACCTTCTTGATTTGTGGTATTAATCCCCAAAATATAATTGTCATTTTCACTACCGGAGGCCAGAGTGACACCGTTCTGCCATATTCTTCCCTGGTTGAAAAATAGATCAAAATGATTAGGATACAGTCGATAAGGAACCTCTTCACCTTGCGTATTTACCACTGTTTCAAAACCTGGTGTTCCGAATCTGGGACCCCAAGAGGCAGTACTTGTACTTACATAATTGTTGGTGGTACCTTGCCCATAGTCATTTTGCAAGGATGCATAATGGATGGGATCCTGCACATTAAATGAGGATGTAACGGTGACTTCAGTTTTATCCTGTAAGCCCTTACCTGATTTTGTGGTGATGATGATGGCTCCTGAGGATGCCCTTGAACCATAGAGTACCGATGCCGCAGGGCCCTTTAAAATGTTTATGGACTCGATCATCTCCGGGGCTATATCTCCCAGCCTGTTAGATGGTTGAGATCCAAATAAGGTGTTTTGCGTGTTGTCAGTATCGTTGCTCATAATGATACCATCCACAACCAAAAGGGGCTGATTACTACCTGTAAAGGAGGTAATCCCACGGATGTTAATATTGGTAGATGCCCCAGGGGATCCTGAGGCACTCCCGATATTTACACCGGCCACCCTACCTTGCAGGGTGTTAAGGATGTTTGGTTCAGAGCGTTGGGAAATCACATCTCCACGTACAGACTGTACATTATAGCCGAGCGATTTTTCATTTCTTTCGATGTTCTGAGCCGTTACCACAACCTCAGATAACACCCTCACATCGGCTTCTAGTACCACGTTTATTTCAGTCCTGTTGCCCACTGGTACCTCCTGCGTACGAAAGCCCACGAAGCTGAAAACAAGCACAGATGCGTTTTCGGGTATGGAAACAGTGTAACTTCCATCCAGGTCGGTCACAGTGCCCACTGTAGTTCCCTTCACGCTCACACTTACGCCGGGTATCCCTTCTGGCTCATCTGCCGAAGTAACCCGTCCACTCACGGTTTGGCTTTGTGCCCATACCCCCATAGAGGTAATAAAGACAAAGCAAAAGCCAAGTAGAACTTTTCTCATGTTCATAAAATTTAAGGTTTTTTAACAATAGTTAAGTAATAAATGCAATAATCCGCCAATTTGTTTACATTAACAAAAAAATAAATCAGGGTAATTATAGTCATTCCCAAATAAATTTTGGGAATTTAACCGTTATACAGATGTATGAGATTTTTGAGATTATATTCTTCATTTCTCAGACTTAAAAAATAATAATTATTGTTTTTTTAAACCTTATTAATAGGTTTTTCTCATAAAATATTTAATAAAACACATAATATGGGTTTATTTGTCACTTATTTATTCGTTAATAATTAAGATTATTATTTTGTAAAAAAGTTTATAAAAGATTAAAATATGGTTAAAGTATTTAAATTAAAATAAAATTATAAATTTAAACTTTAGGAAAACCCTTATCAGAATTTAATACAAAAAAAATGTTTTTAATTTACACTATTTGCAAAACTTTATTTTAGGCTTATTTTTTTGTTAAAATTTCAATTACCCTATTGTTTTTGTAGGTTATTTTATAGGTTTTTGAAAAATGGCCGTGTTTTTAGCATATTACAATTTCTTTGAAAGAAGTGCTTTTATTGGATAAATCTAAATTTCTCTAATTGTATCCATCTTTCTTTTTCTTTTTTCAGCAATATTATTCCGTCGGCCAGAAATTCGCCATTGAATGCCTTTTCCTTTGTAGCTTCATAATATTCCCAAAATTTCCCCTTCTTCAAGTCCTTAAAAGCCACTGTCATATGGGGGGTGTAATTCCGGTCGCTCAATTCCTGGTCCAGCTTGAGTCCCACCTTGCAAAATTGGCTCAAGGCCTGCTGCAACTCTAGCAGGGCAGGGGAAGGCAGCACCTTTATAAAGATTACCCTAGTTCCAAACCTCCCCATTCCCTTCACCCGCACAGGAAAAGCCTGTCTGGATTTGGTGAAGGTGTGGAGCTTTCCCATTAGTTTACCTTCTTTGGCTTCATTATAGGTGAATGGCATCTTCAGTGTTACGTGGGAAGGGGAACGGCGGGCATATTTGAGGTTGAACCGATCTTGAAGTTCTTCTTTGATATGCTCAGACTTATCAAACACCTCTCCCTCCGGAACAAGTGCCAAAAAATATTTACCTAGGGTCTTGGGCATTTCAAATAAAAACGTGAGAATTGTGATGCACCCTATGCAGGGTGCAAAACGTGTAAATAGATTGGTTAATCATTATTTTTTTAATGGTTGGCATTAGTCGGTAAATTGTCCTACTTTGGTTAAAATTAGTCGTAAATTATAAGTAGAAAGTAATTAGTGTTACTTCATAATTTTCCTTCTTCAAACCCTAAGTCATAAATCTAAAATCTTATATCATAAATCACAAATCTTGATTTCAGACTTTTTTGGCAATGGCCAAAACCGTAACTTGAAAGCGTTTACCGATTTAAAACATGAAGACTTTTGACAAAATTTTGGTAGGGCTGGACCTTACAGAAATGGATCAGACCATTTTGAAAAATGTAAAGGAGCTTTGCACCCTGCTGGACATCAAGAAGTGGTACTTCGTACATGTGTCCAAGGATCTTACACTTCCAAAAGACATTACGGACAAATACCCTGACCTCCTTGCTCCCCTGGATGAATCGATCAAAAATAGCCTGGAAAAAGAAATCAAAGAAGCAGGACTGGAAGAAGAAAACTATGAGATTTTGATCAAGGAAGGAAATCCGGTGGAAACCATGTTGAGATGGAGTAAGATCAAGGATGTGGATTTGCTCATCATGGGCAGGAAAATTGAGCTGAAAGGTTCAGGATCCCTTGCCAAGGACCTTGCCTTAAAATCCCCCACATCCATCTTATTTATTCCGGAAGGTTTTAGCATCAAGCCCATACGGAATATCGTTGTCCCCATTGATTTCTCCGATTATTCGCACACCACCTTGGAGGTGGCATTAAGCTTGGCCAATAAGTCAGGAGGAAAAGTGACCTGCTATCACATCTATGATGTCCCCGCCGGATATTCTAAAACAGGTAAATCCTATGAGGAGTTTTCTCAAATCATGCTTGAAAATGCCAAAAAGGATTGTAACAAACTGGCGCAGAAGTTTAATCTCAGTAATATGACCTGCGAGTATAATCTCAGAAAAGATAAACACGAATCCCAATATGTCATGGAATTGGCCAAGGAGCTGCAGGCAGACCTGATCATTATGGGCAGTAGAGGAAGGACGGATTCCTCCGCCATTTTGCTGGGGAGTGTGGCAGAGCGGCTGGTTCAGGTCAATAATATCATTCCCACCCTTATCCTCAAGAAAAAAGGAGAAAGCCTAGGTTTTTTTGAAGCGTTATTTAAGCTTTGAGGAAGTAGGTTTGCTGAGGTAAAAGCAAGCCTGATCCCCTTTGCCAAGGGCATTCAATTCCTTGGCTTTTTCCTTGTACTTTTTCATGTCGCTACGTGAAAACCGGTCTGAGGTGAACTCGTGTACAAAAGAAATCCCATCCTTATAGCACTCACTACCCCAAAATTGGAATTCAGTACTGTCAAACACCACATTATAGAGATCCAGCTCAAACGCAGCTGCCAGAATACGTATCCCTTTCGTGCTGGGGATCACAAAGTGCCTTGGTGCATCGAGCTGCACCCAGTTTTCCCGGTAGATTTCCCATACTTCGGCGTCTGCCACGGGCATGCGCAATAGACATCTCCCCCCGGGGGAAAGGAGTTGGGCGATTTTTTCCATCGCCTTCCTGGGGTTTCTGAGGTGTTCAAAGGTGTGGTGCAACATGATCACATCATACTCCCCACTCACCTCTTCTAGCCCCTTTCTTTGTAATCTCACCTTTTTGTTCACCTGAACCGGTTCAGGTATAAAGGGGTCGTATCCATCAAGGTGACGGTAGCCTGATGCATAAAGTTCATAGAGCAGTTGCCCGTTTCCGCAGCCAATATCTGCTATCCGGTCAGTTTTTTTTGCATCCAGCAGTTTCATCCACTCCCCGTAAATAGGTTTGAGAAACTCCAAGTCTGAGCGTAAAAAGACTTTGAGCCTCAATCTTTTGATCATGTTAACCTGAAAGTTAGACAGGATCAGGGGACTATAGGCATAATAATCATCCGGATAATAATATTCCACATCTTCAGGCTCTTTTAGCAACTGAATGGTTTGGCAATGGGTGCACTGCATGTAATGAAAGTATTCTCCGGAACCAAACATCATTTCTCTAACCCTAAAGGTGGGATGCTCACCTTGGGTCAGACAGGTTTTGCAGGTGCTGATAGTCATAGGCTAATAGGCATTTTCTCGGTTGAGGGCTAGATTTTTCAGGGTGTTGCCAATAATGGAAATATCCAGCCAAAAAC
The DNA here is from genome assembly GCA_003565295.1 of Cyclobacteriaceae bacterium. Classification (GTDB taxonomy): domain Bacteria; phylum Bacteroidota; class Bacteroidia; order Cytophagales; family Cyclobacteriaceae; genus Pleomorphovibrio. The sequence continues at coordinate 34,521 of PXCO01000079.1, read as the reverse complement.
TCCAGTTGCGGATGTAAAAATAATCAAGCCTTACCCTGGCTTTAATTTGGTAAGGATAGCTGATTTCTCCTCTGTATCCACGAATTTGGGCCAGCCCGGTAATGCCGGGTTTGATTTTATGGCGGCTGTTGTACTTTCCTACAACCCCCAAGAACGCTCTGTTCATAGGAACGCTGTGCGGCCGTGGCCCCACAATGGACATATCCCCGAGGAGTACATTAAAAAACTGAGGCATTTCGTCCAGGGAGTATTTCCGGATAAATCTGCCAAAATTTGTGGTACGGGGGTCGTTTTTCTCGGCCTGTTTGTAATCAGCTTCCTTATTCAGCTTCATAGACCGGAACTTGTAACAATTAAACACCTTGTTGTTCAACCCGTTTCTTTTTTGGACAAAGAAAACTGGGCCATTGGACTCCAGTTTAATGATCAGGGCGAATAATGGCATCATCCAGCTTAGTATAAAGATAATTACCGATAGGGAGAAAAGGGTGTCGAAGGCACGCTTGAACACCCGGTTGACTTTTAAATCCAAAGGGATTTCGTTAAGGTTAATAAGCATCAAATCCCCATAACGTGAAAAAGAAGGGGTTTTTTGGATGGGAATACCGGAAACCGGGATAATTTTCACTTTAATGTAGTGCTCATCCGCATAATCAATGATCCTATGCAGAAGCTTTGTTTCCAGTTGCTGGCTAAGGTAAATTATATCTAGGGAATAACCGTCCAGCTGTGAAAGAGAGTGATTGCTTGAACGGATAAAGTCATTTTCCAACACTTCCAATACCCGTATTCCTAATTCCTTTCTGGAATTGAGCTGCACCTCCAACTTTTCGCTCCACTCGTTTCTGCCAATGATCAGTGCATTTCTGTAATTCTTACCCTTGGCCCTGTACCTTCTTAATGCCAGTTGGACTCCAACCCGGTAAAAACTGCTAATTCCTGCATGTGCCAAAAGGTAGAGTAAAAGTGACCAGCCATATGCAAATGGGAGTTCCATAAATTGGCCTATCCCTATCAGTGCAAAGGCCAACCAGAACACGCTGCCCAAGAGGTGCCTTAAAGTATCTCCATACCCCTTGGTTCTACCTAATTTATAATCTTTTCTGATGAGACAGATTATGGCCCACAGGGGTAGTATAATCCACAAGCCTGGTAAAGAACCTATACTTAGCAGTAATCCGGCAGTCACTATTACTACCGAAATAAGCAGGAGCTCAAGCCAAATAAAAATCCAGGGGAAATATGTGTAATAGCGTTTTGCCATATTAAGACTCCGGGATTTTCAGCAGGTATAAAGTTCCCTTGAATGGGGTGACGAAGACAAACCTTTAAATAAGCAGCTCACTAAGACGTAAGTTTCAATAATTATCACTAATAATTTGTTAATAACTGGAAAGTGCCCAAATTTGCCGTAAAATTAGAGAAATTAAACTAACCAGCTATCAAATGCCTGAAATAATAAAGACATGGCAGAAAGGATAGTCCAACCACAGGTACATCGACTAGTTAATGAAGCGAAGACTTAAGAAATTTTTTGCACCTTCCGATCATCCCCAGTCTTTGGGGAGCAAATTCAGGGAAAAGCGGTTTAAGTTTTTTGAGGAATTCTTTCTCAAAACCTTTCAAAAAGGCAAGGTAATCAGGGTATTGGATGTAGGAGGAACGGAGGCATTCTGGAGGGAAAAGAAAATCTTGAGGAAAAGAGAGGTGCACATCACCCTGCTTAACTTGTCGGCAGAGGAAACAAGCATAAAAAATGTCACAAGTAGGAGAGGGGATGCTACCGATCTATCTGACTTTGATGATGCAGCTTTTGATTTGGTGTTTTCAAATTCCGTGATTGAGCACCTGCACCATTTCGATAATCAGGTAAAAATGGCCAATGAAATTCAGCGTGTAGGCCAGCACTTTTATGTACAGACCCCAAATAAATATTTTTTTCTAGAACCTCACTACGCGCTCCCACTTTTCCAGTTTGTACCTAAACCAATCGCCAGGTTCATCCTGACCAAAACAAAGCTTAGCCGAATGCAAAAGTGGGACCCAAGCTTTGCAGAAGCTTATTTGGAGGAGATCAGATTGCTCTCTTTTGGGGAAATGAAAAAGCTTTTTCCCGGTGCCAACGTTTACTTTGAAAAGTTTTTGGGCATGAACAAGTCATTTGTGTTTCATAATATGAAAGGGTAGGGGATTATCCTACCGCTTCCATTTCCACCATTTTTTTGTTCTCGATTTTTCTTTTACAAAGTTTTTTGAACAAGTTTTCGTATTCGTCCGTCACGAAATCCCAATCGTATTTTTGCACCAATCCTTTATGGGAGTTTTCTCTCAGGCACTTCATTTTTTCGGGAACCAGCTCACTAGCTTCCACAATCTGCTTAACAGATTTGCTGTTTTTGTCAAAATACCAACCAAATTTGCCGTTTTGAAGCATTTCCTGATTGAACCGCGTGTCTAATGCCAGAATGGCACAGCCATATCCCAAGGCCTTCAACATGGCAGGATTGGTACCGCCATATTCATGTCCGTGAAAATAGGCGAAACAGTTATGATAGAGTGCAGCCAACTCTTCAGGGTCCCGGACGTAGCCTGTAAAAACTAAACGGTTATCAGGAATACTCTTCATTTGTTGGGCAAATCTATCATGATAAGGTACGTCACCAACAATGACAAGCTTGCGGGTGGAATTCGATTTCACGAAACCGTCCACTATCAAGTCGGCATTGTTGTCCGGGATCAATCTCCCAACGATCAAGAAATAGGATTCTTTTTCCAAATCCCACTTTTCGATTAGGCCACTATTAGAATTCCCTTTAGGGTTGGCTCCATATGCTATCATTTTGGAGGGGGCATTAAATTCCTCAAGGTATATTTTTTCCATCTCATCGGAATCAGTGATGAGTTGGTCATACAGCTTAGTGGCCAGCCTGGAAGCGAACCTGTAATACCGGGCACCAAGGCCTTTCCACTTAGGCCTCAGCCATTCCAGTCCGTCCACATTGATGGCGGAGGGTTTCCCAAAAAGTTTGGGCAAGATACCGAATGGACCATTGGCACTGTTCACCACAAAGATCACGTCGGCTTTTGAAAAACAGGCATGAACCATGGATAAAAAAGAATTCGTAAGTTGGCTAAGCGACTTGGTTTCTACACAGGGTATATAAACTAATTTGATGCCGTTTACCCGCTTTGGCTTACGCTTAAACAAAGGAGCATGGCAATAAACGGTTATTTCTACCCCCCTCTCAGCCAGTCTTTCTCCCATTTCTTTCACAAAGGTTTCATAACCTCCATACACGTAGGGGTAGCCTCTTGTTCCAATAATGGCCACCCTCATCGGTTTGCTGTTTTTTGACATGAATCTCAATGGTATGGCCCTTCTTCCAGAACCCGGTTAAGGTTCCTTTTAAAGGACGTTAATGAAAAATGATTTAAAACCCTATTTTTTGCTTTTATTCCTAACTCTATTCGACGTGAACGATCTTTAATGAGGTTGCCTATCTGCCAAGCAGCTGCTTTTGGGTCATCCCAAGGGATCAATACACCTGCATTTCCATCGTCCAGCATTTCTACTGCCCCTCCATGTTTGGTGGCGACCACAGCCTTGCCGCCGGCCATCGCCTCCAATATTACGGTGGGAAAAGGATCCGGAAGTATGGAGGGAAGAACGAAAATGTCCATGGTTGATAACAGCCTGGGCACATCTTCCCTAAACCCCAAATTGATAACTTTATCCTCTAACCGATATGATTTAATTTTTCCCCTTACCACTTCATATAAATATTCCTCTCCCGGAAACGCATCTCCCGCTAAAATAAAAAGCAAATCTAAGAAATTTTTGTTTAAATAATTGGCAATTTCCAGAAAGTATGTTTGCCCTTTCCAGGGATTTACCCTTCCTATCATGCCTATTACACAGATGTTTGCGGGGATATTCAACTCTTCCCTAAGGGAGGGGACAGGGGCTGTGTAATTATCATAGTCAATTCCGTTGTATATCCTTATTAATTTGCTGTTTGCTATATGGGGCGACCAATTTTCATAGACTGCCTGGGAAACGACGATCACCTTGTCTGAATATCTATTCACCAGGTTCCCCATGAATTTGGCAAACCATGCCGGCGAGCTAATTATTTCGTGCAGGTGCCAGATATGTCTCAGGCGTTTTCTTTTGGCCAACCATGCCCCTGTCCAAATGGCAGCAGTATTGCTATATATAGTCTCTATTTGTTCCGATGCAATCCACCCACCCAGCACTTTCACCGCCGTACTCATTACCCGCAGGCGGTTAACCACACCACTTGGTGAAAAGTATTTTCTCCGCACTACCCCTAACCTTATGATTTTGACAGGAATTCCATAAGCCTTTAGCGCCTCACTTAGCGCGCCCTCTTCTGATAAGGCCACGTACACCTTATGGCCTTCTTCCATCAAGGACCTTGCGCTGATCAAAAAAATCCTGCTTGCCCCATATAAGTCTGAAGATCCGTGAAGCATGAGTATTTTCCTGAACCTTTTCAAAGTGTTTGCTTTTGGAGTAAATAAATGGCCCCTAAATGCCCCCCATGGTTGGTGTGGACAATATAAAGATCCTGGCTTACAGCCCTGAACATTTCATATAGTTTATTGATGGAATAATGGTTCATCTGCATGGTAGGTTCTGAAAGAAATTTCCTGTGCTTAAGACTGGAATAAAAGAAGTTATAAATGGGCACTTTTGTCCTAAGGTAAAAATTGGCATAGGTTTTCCAAGGCAAACAATGTCCATGAGTGAGGTGAACCTGAATGAACCCTCCCGGTTTTAAAGCGCTGAGGAGTTGGCGTAGTAAATCCATGCCCTTGTCTGGCTCGATATGCTGAAAGACAATATAGGAGTTGATGAAGTCAAAGTCCTTACCAAGACTCAGGTTTTTGCCGTCATATTTCCGGAAACGGGCATTTTGCACATTCAGCATTGACTGGTGTTGTTTGGCTTTTTCAAGCACTCCGTTTGAAATGTCCACCCCGAGCGTCTCGTTTTTTCCGGCTTCCGCAAAGGGCAGTGGCAAGCGGCCTACCCCGCACCCAAAATCAAGGATTTTTTTTCCATTCAGAGAGCAACCAAAATTTTTCGATAACCTCTCTTCTGTTTCCTTCACGAAGGCCCTGCCGGATTCAAAAAATTCTTTAAGGGAAGCGTCGTTTATTTTGCTGCTCCTGAACTTTTCATCGGATAACACACCGTAATAGGGGTCATTTTCCCCGAATTTCTGCCAATTTTTTATAGAATCACCCATCCTTTTGTCTGCTTTTTATGACTTTAGCCGGGTTTCCCGCCACAATACTGTATGGGGGGACATCTTTGTTCACCACACTACCTGCGGCCACTACCGCCCCCTTCCCTATGGTCACCCCAGCCAATATCACAGCATTGGAGGCGATCCAACAATCGTCCTCTATTTTAACAAAACTCCTTTTCACCCCCTGTTCAATCATTGGGATATTGGTGTGGTCAAAAACGTGGTTTTCGGAATAAATACTTACCCTGGGGGACATCATTACATTATTTCCAATTTCAATATATCCGGAGCACCCTATATACGCATAGGGGCCAATACTGGATTGATTTCCCACCCTTAGTCCTACACCCGGTTCGCCACCATATAAATTGGTGGGCCGGATAAGTGCATAACTCCCCACTGTCACCTTGTCGCCAAAGTGAATGCCCTTTTCAGACAGGCAGTTGATTTCGCAATGATCTTGCGCCACAAAGTTCCTCCCTACCCTCAAGTATTTGGGTTGGCGAATGGTGACACCTTTCCCTATTAACACCATACCTCTGCTGGAAGCAAACCTCCATTTTTTCACAAGCCCCCTGAGAAACCAAACCCCCATACGTGCCAGGACGCCCACAGTGGATGAAGTGTCCCAACCCGGGCCAAATCGATCATCCAAATCCAGTCCTGTGCTTTTGCTGAGCCAATTACCTATCTTGGTGTCCATGAAGTATTTTTGCTAAAGATGCCTGCAAAGATATAAAAAACCTGTCCTCCCCGAAGCGTTTCAGCCGGGCATACCCCGCTTTTATCAGCGCCTCCCTTGTACCGGGATTTTCGGCCAAATCAATCATACCTGCAGTGAATGCCTCTACGGAATTGTTTCTAGCCACTAACACCCCATCACCCCCTACCTCCTTCATTGCCCCCTGGTTAGCAATGAGTACCGGGAGTCCGTAAGAGAAAGCTTCCAGGATGGGCATGCCAAACCCTTCATTAAGAGAAGGGAAAACATAGGCAAAAGCATGTCTGTAATAACTGTCCATTTGCGATTGATCGACATACCCTGGCAATACCACACTTTTTTCCAGTCCTTTATCAGCGATGGTTTGGATGATTTGATCATAATCATCCAGGGTTTTTCTAGGGCCTCTTTGTCCCACTAGCACCAATTTGAAGTGCGCATACCCTTCCTGCGCAATAAAACATTCAAACGCCTGGATTAAAACCACAAGGTTTTTACGCTTTTCCATCACCCCCACATGAAGGAAATAGGGGGAATTTATGGGTGGGCTAGAGGGGGTGCCCAATGGCTTGGGCTTCACATGGGTGGAGGGATAAATGGCTTCTATGGGTAAACCGGCAATGTCCACATGCGCCGCAATCTTTTTTTTGGAATATTCGCTGATGGTGATTACCCCTGCACGCTGAGATAAGGCAAGCTTCAATAAGGTCAAGTAGGTTTTCAGCCAAACTGGGTGGTAATGATCCGGGGTTTCCCAAAAAAAAGCATCATGAATGACCGATATTTTCAGCCCCCGGCTCCAAATTGGAGACAATATATCCGGGGAAAGGACAATGTCTGCCTTATGATACCAGCTTAAAAATGGCAACCAAAAGACTTTGCGGGAAAGATAGAGTACCTGAAAAAGCAGGTTCTTCCACTTGGGAGTATTGCCTTTAAAAAATCTACTCGATTTGATTTTGTAAATGTTGGGAGATACTATGAAGTGAAAACGAGTTTCCACATTGGATTCAATTTGGGAGCAAAGGGTTTCAATATAGGTTTTGATACCCGTTTGTGCCACGTGAAGGTAAAAAATGTCAACTAGAACGGTTTTCTTCTGCATTTGATTGATTCAATTTCGCATAATGGCTCATGGTATACCCGATCATCCACCAAGTTCCCCAGCTCACATATCCATACATTTCCGCGTTAGCTGTGAACAAGGGGAGGAACATGCCCGCTTTTACGGTGGCTCCCACGAAGGCCACCCTGGCCGTCATCACATCAGGGGTCTTTCTATATACCCAAATGCCATAAAAAATGGATAGCCCCAACAGCAATATATATAATAGAAAACCGATAAATCCTAACTGTACGCCATAAATGAGAAATTGATTCTCACCCCCTACCCTTACCTCATCAGTTACGCTCCCCACATTTCCACTCATGGCCAATCCCATGCCTAAGGGGTTTGCCACCATGCCCTCCCAGGCAATGATCCATTCTAAAACGTGGCCTATGCTGGATTCATTTTGGAAGGTGAGGGTATCCACCACAAAGTAATAAAAATCATCCGAGGCAAAATAAATCACCCATATACTGAATACCAAGACAATGGCCATCCCAAACATGATCAACCGGGTGAGCTTGAAAACCAGGGCGATAAAGAAAATCATCATCAAAAAGGCTGCAAAAGCGGCTCTGGAAGAGGAGAAGAGCAGGCTCATGAATGAACAACCCATCACCAATATGTAAAGAAACCCATCCTGCCTGCGGGAAGTGAGGTACCAGATCAAACCTGCGGAAAACCCCAGCAAGACAGAGCTAGCCAGTTCTAATGGGTCCGAAAAGAAGGATGCCAGGCGCTTGGTCACAGCCTGGGTTTCAAAGGTCCATGTTAAACCAAAATTGCCGGAAGGCGGAACATCATTTACGGCAAAATTAAAAGCTGCATAACCGGTGAAGGTCTGAAAGTGGGTATCTACCAGTTTTTCAAACACATTCACCATAAAAGCAGCTATGGCAATCCCAAAAATGATGAGGAATAATTTATTGAGATGTCCCGGCTCAAACCTTGTATTTCTTCCTAAAAAATAAAACAAGGCAGGTATGGCCATGTTTTTTAGATAGACCAGGCGGTTGGTAAATGCAGCCTCCCCCAAGGGAATGAACAAATAAAGCAGTGCAAGCCCCATAAAGGCCATATAGGTTTTGTCTACTGCATTGAGCCGAAACGGATAGCGCCAAAGATCCCTTTGGTAAATCAAAAAACTAGCGAAGGCGAGGAATACCATGCCATCTTTTATCCCTTGAAAAACCTTAACGGCGATTACTGATTGGGTGGTACTGTAGACCAGACTAAGAGAGGTAATGTAAACGGCCAGATAAGGAAGGAGAAAGAATATGCCATATTCCCATTTTCCCTCAAAGAGTGTTTTTTTCAGCATCCAAAACACTCCAAGGCCTATCCCCACAGTGATAATGCCGAACAAAAGAAATTGTAACCAATACATCAATCAGCTCATCAATTCATCCCTTCTCCAACTCAAGGGGATGGTTTTGTCAGGATGCAGCATGATACCATCCCTTACCCCTAACCATAGTGCCTTTAGCTTTTTAGGCCTTCTCCGGATCAAAAAATAGCCCATCCAACCCAAAAATTTGAACAGGTGATACCCCCATGCAATTATTGAATGGGGGAATTTCACATGCTGTTTGAGCAGGAAAAATTGATTTCTACTGAGATAATAAAAAACGATAGGTTGAAGGGAGCCTTCCTCCTTAGCAGTAGTGGAAGAAGCACCGGCCTCGTGATAGATCAATGCATTTGGGACTATGAAATGCCTGTACCCCTTTTTTCCCATACGTATAGACCAGTCCACATCTTCAAAATATGCGAAATAGCTTTCATTCAACCCCCCCACTTCCTGAATGGCATTTGTGGGCATGATTGTACAGCATCCGGTCACCCAATCTCGTTCATGGGGGGCTGTTGGTCTCATGGTCATCCCGTTTCCAATGGTCCGGGAAATTCCCAACCATTTATTGTAAAGGCCCCCTGCACTCCATATGGTAGTCTTATCGTGCATAAATTTGATCAGTGGTTGTACCATCCCTATCTGACAATCCTGCTGACTTTTTATAAAGGCTAGGATAGATGAAAGAAAGTTTGGTTCTACCACGGTATCGTTGTTGAGCAGCATGACATACTCGAACTCCTTCCTTATGGCAAAATTTATCCCTACGTTGTTACCTCCTGCAAATCCTTTATTTATATCATTCTCTAAAAATATAACCTCCGGGAAGCACTGTTTGAGTTGGTTTAGCGAAGAGTCCGTAGAAGCATTGTCCACTACTATTATTGAAAAATCCTCAGCCGTCACCTTTCGGAGGGAATCCAGGCAGGTAGCGGTATGCCTGTACCCGTTCCAGTTAACCAGGATAATAGCTATTGATCCTTGTCTTGACAAGCCCATATAGGGTGGTTTTATTTTTTTTCCAATTGATGAAGGTGCTCAATAGCAGTACAAAGGCTTCCGATAACATCACGGCAAAGGCCACTCCATCATCTCCTATGGAGGTTAATAACAATAATGAGGTGGAAAGCATAAATAGGCACATGCCTATTGAGACATTCATCAAGTGCTTTTTTTGATCCTTTACTAAAAATATCAATACGTTAATTACATTCAGACATGCTAAGAGAGGTACCAATGACATTATTTGCAGAAAATACGTGGCTTGTGGAAGAGTGGTTTTTGACAATACTTTCACAATATATGGTGCCCCTATAAATGCCGCAGCACTAATAAACAATCCGGTCAGCGAAGTGTAAAAGTAAGCCAGCTTCACATAATGGTAAAATTTTCTTTTATCGGTATAATATAACCTGGAGGCGCGGGGATAAATGGCCTGCACCACCAAGGCTGGGAAAATCCGTAATACCATTACCGGCCGTTCTGCAATGCTGAACATCCCCAATACCTCTGCCACGGAATAAAAGCTAAGTAAAATTATGCCTCCTTTGGTTGCGATAAAGGCAGATACATTCGACAAAAACAAAGAATAATTATTTTTTATAGATGCGAGGACCTTCCTCAACCTAGGGTTTTTTAGGGAAAGGCCAAAGCTGAAAACAGCATACCCACATACCAGCAGGTTAACGGCCAATGCAGTTCCTCCCATCAGAAAATTCACCCATCTGGCCTGCTCGGGGCTATGGATGAACCATATAATGCATAGCAGGAATATCAATTTGCTGAAAAGATTGGCAAGGGAAACCAACTTGAGTTTTTCCATGCCTTGGAAAAACCAGAGAGGGAACATTGCTTCAGCAAAGAGAAGGATTAGGGAAAAGGAGAGGATAACGGGGTATTCCTGAAAAAGCCCAAGCCCCCAAATCATAAAAAGGATAATGAATGTGCATGTGGTGGCAGAAAGAAGCTTTCCCCCTAATATCGTAGAAAAAATCCGTGAAAGGGCTGCAGGAGAGTCCTGGTTAAGAGCAACTTCTCTGGGTCCATTAATACTGAACCCAAAGTCCACAAAATAATTGGCCAATAAAACCACGGATAAGGCCAAACTGATCAATCCATACTGATCCACTCCTAGGGATTGAATCAGCAAGGGCATGGCAATTAAGGAAATTAGGATGTTGGAGGACTGTATAAGCAGTAAAAAAATAAAATTCTGAATGGATTTGTGCCGGATAAGGTGAAAAAGGGGGAGTTGATTTAATTTGGCCCACATCAGGAATTGGCGAAGTTTCTCCGATATAGCGTGCCGGCATAAACATACAAAAGCGCCAAGATAAAAAACAGTGCCGCCCCGGCAGCTATCCCCGTTTTTAGTTTGATTTTTTGTTCCTCCAAGGGGAATCTAGGACTGTCAATGATTTGAATTAGAGGGGTGTTGTTTCTATGGTTGATTTTTGCGATTTCGAGGTTTTTCACCACTTCCTGATATACTGCACCCGCAGCCTGCACATCCACCTGTCGGCTTTTAGACTCCACCGTTCCTTGTTGTAACAGGGGATTTGGATTGGGGACCCTGTCCTGAAACCTGGCAAGTCCTTCCAAACTTTGGTCTAAAACTCGCCTTACACTGTCGGCTTGAGATTGTAATATACTTAGGTTTTCTGCTGTTTTTTTGGTTTTGGTTTCCTTATAAAATTGGTTGACATTTTCCACCAGGGTTTCATTAAAAACCTTGGAAAAGGCCTCATCCTTTGAAGAAATGCTGATTTTAATGATGTTGAGCTTCCGGTCCGGCTTCTCCACTCCCAGGTTTTCTTTTCTGATATCCTTTACCATTTCCCGGATCACACTGTCCTGCTGTACCGAAAAAGAGTCTCTCGGAAGGGTGAAATCCATTGCCGCTAAATCCACCTTTTTCTTCCACTTGCGATCCAACTTATTGAATGCAATGTAGCGGTGGATCAATAATTCTTCCGGGGCATCCGGCCCCATAGGAGATAACAAAGAGGAAGAAATCATACGCTGTGACCTATAAAGCTCCATGATGTTATCCCCGGTGAAAAGGCCACTTTCAGATCCAAGGGAAGGAAGGTTCAAACCGATCATGGAAGCCAGGCCGGAAAGGTTGCTCAAACCACCCAGGTCAGACTCCTCCAATACGAAGGTGGTTTCTGCCACATACCTTGTTTTTTTCAGCAAGGACGCCATTACTCCCAGCAAAACCCCTAAAAGGGTGAGCAACACTATAAAGCGTTTTTTATCCCAGAATACCAAGGTCCAGCCCTTTAGACGCAGGACCAATTCCCTGAAGGTGATTTTGTCGTCAACTATATGCGGTTGTGTGGACATCAATTGAAAATTTGTGTGAGAAGAAGGGCGATGGTGGCCAAGCCAGTGGTCAGGCCCACTAGTTCTCCGGGCCTGATCGGTACCCTGGGGCCTTTGGTAGGCACGATGATTTCGGCTCCCGGCTCTACCTTCGGAAAAACATTGAACAACAAAAAGTTTTTGGTACGGGCCACCTCACCATTGGCGTACACCACATAGGTTCTCCTCCTTTTTGCCCGGTTGTCAAACCCACCTGCCCGGTTGATGTAATAAGACATGGATCTAAAATTCTCGTACCTTACGGTAGTGGGGTAGATGACATCTCCCCTCAACCTTACGGTTTGCAGTTGCCTGGGGATACTGATGATGTCCCCTTCTTCCAAAATCAGATCGAATCTAGATCCCGGATGCTTCAGGATTGTTTCTAAATCGATGGCAATGGCTTCGGTTTCCTTTATTTTTACTGGAGAAATCCCTGCCCTGGATTCTGCAATGTCACCCAATAGTCCTTCTCTTGCCGCAATTATGGCTTCTTCCGCATCCACCATGAATTCATCTTCTCTTTCCACCAAGGCCTTGGCCAATCTGCTTAGGAGCATGGCCTGGGATTCGGTGGGGTCTTCAAAATCCAAATTTAATCGCTCCAGCAGGTTCCTTAGATTTCTTTGTTTCTGGATTTTCTCGGATTCAGTCTGGTAAAATTCTGTCCTTCTGATCAAGGTGGCCCCTTTGGCATAGGCAAATTCCGTGATTCCCCCGGATCGGGTGATAATGTCAGAGATCCTTTCTTCGGCATGTCTGAGGGAAAATACCCCTGGTGCTTTAACCTGGCCTTCGATCTGCACGGTTTTTTCCAGGGCGAAGTTTGTTTTTCTCCGCACCGCAATATTATCAAAGGGCTGAAGTCGAATGGGGTTGGGGTTTAAAGAAAGGTCTTGGGCCACACTTACGGGAATGATCTCGGAATAATCCCTTGCAGTATTGGCCGAAGATCTCCTGGCGATTTCAATGTCCGTTCTGGATGCGGCTTCCTTTAAACCACCAGCCTGCATGATCAAGTCTTCTACGGTCATGTCCTCGGCAAAGGGATATACACCAGGTTGCCGAACCTCTCCTGCTATCTTCACATAAAAATCCTCATTTAGGTCATATATGGAAGGGATACGTACGATGTCCTCTGCCCGAAGGGGAACGTCGGGTTGATTGCCTTTAAGGATTGCTCCCAGGTCATATTGCTTCATTTCCGGGCTAAGGTCTTCTTTGGTGCGCAATAAGGTAATACGCTTCGTGTAGGCCTCACCCCTCAATCCTTCTGCCTTTTTGATCAGCTGGGTAAGGGTCATCCCTTCACTGAGGGAGTAATTGCCCTCTCTGAATACGGCCCCCTTGATTTGAACACGGTTGGTATAGCGGTCTAACACTTTTCCCACTTCGTAACTGTCTCCTCCTTTCACCATAAAAAAACCAAACTGGTCTTTGAACACATCCGAAATCGCTTTTTCTTTATCCGTAATGCGGGTTACGCCGATCCTTTCCCGGAAGGCTTCATCAGTGAATCCCCCGGCATATTTTAGTAGGTCTTCCAGGGTTTCCTCGGACTTTACCTCATAAATCCTGGGCCGTTTTATTTCCCCTTTTAAACTTACCCGTCCTTCAAAGGGTTCTACCAATATGATGTCCTGGTCTTGCAACTGCCTTTCCATATTGGCCCTGCCGTTCATTAGAAAGTCGTAAATGTCTATAGTGGCTATTTCCTTGTTGTTCCTGACCAGTTTCACATTTCGCATGGTGCCGTTTTCATTTGGCCCACCGGCCGCATATAGGGCATTGAAAACGGTGCTGAAGGCACTCAGGGTAAAGGTGCCTGGAAGTCTTACCTCCCCTACCAAGTGGACCTGTATGGTTCTTATATTTCCCAGGCTTACCTGTAAAAAAGTATTGGGGTCGCTTCCCGCAAGGCCTGTGTAAAACCTGGAAAGCCTGCTTTTCAAGACGTTCGAGACCTCATCCACCGAGAGTCCTGAGACATTGATAGGGCCTATGTTATCCAGCAATACATTTCCTTCCGGGGTTACATATACTTCATAGTATTTTTCGGATTGTCCATATACATCTATGTAGAGCATATCTCCAGGGCCAATCACGTAATTCATGGGGGTGGCCATATTAAGGTTAGGTTCGAAGGTAAGTCTTCTGTTCTTGCTGTAAAAAAGACTCATTCCGAAGTATTCTTCTTTTTCCTCTTTGTCCAGGTCTTTCTCTCCTGGGTCAATCATTCCCCTGGTGATTTCGTTGAGGTCAAATTGTCGCCGGGGTTTCCTTTTCGAGGGCCTGTCCGCACTTCCCGAAGATGAGACGATCAGGTCCAAGCCTTCCAATCTTTCTCTCAACTTGTCTATTTCCTCTTGTGGCACGCCTCTTATCTGAGCCATTTGGATAAGCTCCGCTTCCGAAAGCCCTGCCTCTTCGGCCCTTCTCACCAATGTTCTCAACTGCTCATCAGAGAGTTCATCTACATCAATCGAGGAGAGGTCTTGTATCGACTGCCCGTAACTGCATAGGCTTATGAATATAGACAACAACAAAAAAATAACATGCCCCCAGTGGCATGCCTTCCATTTAAAACCCATTGCATTCATCATTTATCACGCATTTTTTAGGTGTGGTCGGGCAGAGCTTCGCCACCTCACTCCCAGGTAAAATATTTGACCAAAAGTGAGTTGGGAGTTGACAAAAGCCCAAAACGACCGTAAAGATAGTTATTACATTCATTTTAAACGGAAAAGAATTCTATTAAATATGTGTGTGAGCTGTAGGCTATTGATAATCTACATAGGAGGGAGGTTGTATGTTGTTTAACCTAAGATAGGGCACTAGTTGTCCCCTGTGATGGGATACATGGTCGGCCAAAAGGAGCAAAAACTGCCTTCTGGTCCTGGTAAATTTCCCATAAGAACCTTTTTCCGAAAGCTGTGCTGGATTAAAGGACGCGATAAGTTGTTGGGCTTTGGCAAACTCCTCTTCCAAAACTTCAATTATGGAGGCTTTTGTAAGTCCTTCCGCACTGTATTCCTCCTTCCTAAAGGGGGTGTCCAGGCCGGCAAACCTACTATGGGCATGCCATTCAATTACCAAAGCAATATGCATCAATTGTTCAGCAAAGCTCATCATCTCCTCTGTTGGTTTGAAAAGAAATTGTTCTTCGGGCATGGATTCCGCTATGGCGAGTGTATAAGCCTTGGATTGCTCCCACCTCTCTAAAAACTCCGGCAACCATGGGTCTTCCTGCTGTGCGAAAACAGTAAATGGAAGGATTAGGATCAATATAGGTAAAAAGCACTTTTTCATCTGTTTATAATTTGTTTTTCAGCGGTCATAACCTGCCCCGTACCGCAGGTCGGGGTAGCCTGCCCCTTGCCTGCCCCGATCCCGATAGCTATCCGGGGTCGGGGAACTCGCTACTGGGGAACCTTCGCATGATCACCCCGTAGCTATCTGGGGGCATCCCTTCGTGGGTCTATCTCGTCAAGCTCGAATTCATTTGGCCTGTTTGTCGTTAATTTACAGATAAATGGACAATTTTTTTGACAAATCAAAAAAGGCGTTCATTTATTCCGTATTTCTAGTGAGATATCTGCCATTATTCCCGCATTCTTGGTGAGTTAAATTTCCCTCCTGTCTTAGCTGGTGGCTTTTGGGAAGGTTCTCGGCACCAATGGCTTTTGTCAAGTCATCTATTCTTAAGCCTCTAACCGCCCTGGTTAAAACCTGGCTAAAGCCGGGTCCGTCTTGCACCTTTATTATAATGGAATGGGCTAAAGCCACATTCCTATTGAGTTGTTGGCTATTTGTCCTCATTCCCGAGGGGCACAAATAAATAATCATATCTATGTGTGTAGCCTCTACTTCATGCAGGATTTCTGGAGAAAGCTCTGTTGGTTTTTGCTTAAAGATAGTGATATTGCGACAAGATGCCCTTATTTGTTGCTAAAATCAGTATTCATAGAATTGGCCTTACAAAGCCTAAGGAGGCCGTATGGCAAAACATTGTAAGCTTAGGGGGAGAAAACGGTTGGTTGGGCACAGATCATCTCTGGAAATTGAGGGGTGCGTTCGACAGGTTGTTGGGAGGAGATGGGTTTAATAAAGGAAGGCCTAGGGGAAGGCCAATCAAGGAAGGTGATAGGCTGGATTTTTGGTTGGTGTCTGATATAGACCCCGCAAATTTCCGGTTGACCCTTAAAGCCCAAATGAGGTTGCCGGGATTCGCCTACCTGGATTGGTATTTTGAAGAGGATGAAAGTGGAGATTACTTGGTCCAGCGTAGCCGCTTTTACCCCCTTTCTTGGTGGGGGAAATTTTACTGGTACTCGGTTCTGCCCGCCCATAGATGGGTTTTTGGATATATGGCGAAGCGGCTGGCCAAAAGTTAAAGGCAATAATCAACGCTTTGCTTTCTCCGACATTTACCTTACAATCGGACTACTATATACTCGTGTCACGTCATATAAATGGACGGTCGGATTCCTGCAGAGAAACTTGTGTACTGCGGAGGTACTCTGCGATTATCTGCGAATTCTGCAGAAGATAGTTGTCCATAGTTTGGTTAACCTTACACTAGTTTGATGGGAGGTATCCCCCACAGTTTTTTCAACCTTCATTTATTCCGTATTTCTAGTGAAATAGTTGACATTAATCCCGCATTCTTGGCGAATTAAAATTCCCTCCTGCTTTAGATGGAGGCATTTGGGAGATTACCCGCAACATTTGCTTTAGCAAAATCATCTATCCTTAAGCCTCTAACCGCCCCGGCTAAAGCCGGGTCCGTCTTCTACCTCTATTATAATGGAATGGGCTAAAGCCACATTCCTATTGAGTGGATGGCCATTCATCCGCATTCCTGAGGAATGGTTCTCCCTTCCAATCAAGATGGCATTAGGCAGATTCTTTCTTTAGCACCCGGTCCAATATTACATATCCCGTGATGCCTGCTATGAGTGAACCCACTAATATGCCCACCTTGGCCTGGTACTCGAAAACAGGATTTTCAAAGGCCAGAGAGGTGATGAACAGAGACATGGTAAACCCAATTGCGGCCAGGCAGGACACACCAAAAATTGACTTATAATTTAGCCCATCGGGCAGGCGTATCAGCTTAAGTTTTTCGGAAATATACACGAAACCTACTATTCCAAATGTCTTTCCTGCCAGCAGACCCCAAATAACCCCCAGGCTAACTGGACTGGCTAAACTTTCCATAAATCCACCCGAAAAGGTTACTCCCGCATTTGCTAAGGCAAAGATGGGTAGAATGAGAAATATTACCAGGTTATGCAGGCTATGTTCTAACTTTTGCAGGGGGGGGATCGCATTGCTTGTGGCCTTTCCCAAATCTTCTAGAATTTTGTATTGCTTGTGGTCCAATAAGTGCGTGTTCATTATAGGCACACGACTGAATTTATTTAACAATAAGTCCGCCCGCCTTATAAATAGGAACTTGCTCAGCTTATAATTTGCCGGTATGGTGAAAGCCGCCAAGACCGCTGCGATAGTGGCATGGACTCCCGACAACAAAAAGGCCAACCATAATCCCCCGATGCCTATGGTGCCATAAAATAAGGGGCTACGCACACCCAGCCAATTGCCTATGGACATGGTAAGAAGAAAAACGGCCCCTAGTCCTAAGTTGAACATGGAAATATCTGAGGTATAAAAGAAAGCGATCACAGAAACCGCCCCAAGGTCATCAATAATGGCCAAGGCGGTAAGGAATACTTTTAGTGACAGGGGAACCCTATTACCCAATAAATAGAGTATACCCAGTGCAAAGGCGATATCTGTGGCCATAGGAATACCCCAGCCATTTAAGGCCTCTCCTCCTATGTCCCGGTTGAAGAAGAGGTAAATCAGCGCAGGAACCGCCATTCCTCCCAAGCCAGCCACAAAGGGAACTACTGCATTTCTTGGATTCGACAACTCACCGGAAACAATCTCTCGTTTCAATTCCAGTCCGACCACAAAAAAGAAAACGGACATCAAGCCATCGTTTACCCAAAGGATTAGGGGCTTATATACCTGAAAATCGCCAAAGGAGAACCCGATTTTAGTTTGCCAAAAAGCAAAAAATTTATCTGAAAATGGGGAATTGGCGATAAGAATTGCGAGTACGGTCACGGCCAATAGTACGATGGCACTGGTGGAGGACTTACTGAAGACCCTCTTTACCGGGATGATGATCCTTTTTCCTATGGTTATGGTATTCATGGCTTTAGTGTAGATTAAAAATCTATACGGAGGCTATTATTATTTGGTTTAAAAATAAATAGTAGTTTTTTCTATGGGGATGCACCTATTTTGAAGGGCTGCTCATTGTCCGAGATACAAGTAGGATTAAAAAATAACGGAAAAAATGGCTGAGCTTAAATTTATACAATAGTTTGCCAAAGCTGACAAAATCATTTTAAATAGGAGGGTGGAACTTTAGTAAGCGATTGCTGATGAAAAAATTAGGTTTTGAGGATTTATGATTTACGTGGAGAATCTTACTCACCCTAAACCAATACTAACCACCTAACCCATACGCCTCATTTTCCATTTTCAATTCCCCATTCTCCTTTCATCACAAAATATACTGAGACAAGTCCCTGTTCTTCACCAATGAACTTAACCGCTCATCTACCATTTCCTTTGTGATCATGATCTGGCTGTTGGGGCCTATACTATCCGGTACCTCGTAAAGGTAATCATTAAGCAGATGGCTCATCACTGTATGCAATCTCCTGGCCCCTATGTTTTCCACCTCTTCGTTGATACCGAAGGCAATATTCGCAATTTCCCTTATGGCCTCGTCGGTAAATTCCAGGTTGACTTCCTCGGCCTCGAACAAGGCGTGATATTGTTTGGTGAGTGCGTTTTTGGGATCCTTTAAGATGCGGTAAAAGTCCTCCTGCGTAAGACTGCTCAGCTCCACCCTGATGGGGAATCGGCCCTGTAATTCAGGAATAAGGTCAGAGGGTTTGCTCACATGAAAGGCCCCCGCAGCAATAAAAAGCACATGATCGGTGTGTACCAGTCCATATTTGGTGTTTACGGCACTTCCCTCCACTATGGGCAAAAGGTCGCGTTGTACACCCTCCCTGCTCACATCGGGTCCACCCCCTCCTTTAGAGGATTTTGAGGCAATTTTGTCTATTTCGTCGATGAATATGATGCCATTGTTTTCAGCAAGGTGTATGGCCTCCTCCTTTACCTCATCAAAGTCAATCAATTTAGAAGCTTCCTCTTCCATCAAGATTTTTCTGGCCTCCTTGATGGTAACCTTTCTTTTTTTGGTGCGCTTGGGCATCATATTACTGATCATGTCCTGCAAACCAGCCATGCTGGCCTCGTCCATCATGCCATTTCCTATCATTCCTATGCCTGCGGGTGAGGATTGGCGTACATTTATTTCCACCTTTCTGTCCTCAAGTTCACCGTTCTTGAGTTTGTCCCTAAACCGCTCCCTGGTTTTTTCATTCAGTTCCTGTTCGGAGGCGCTTTCGGGGTCGAAATTTTGTGCACTGCTGGGTCTAGAAGGGAAACCGGAACCTTTTACCGGGGGGATTAATATGTCCAAGAGCACATCCTCTACAATTTCAGCAGCCTTTTCTTTTACCTGTTCGTTTTTTGTCTCCTTCACCAAGTTTACGGACTGTTCTACGAGATCACGGACCATTGATTCCACGTCTCTGCCCACATAGCCTACCTCGGTAAATTTGGAAGCCTCCACTTTTGTAAAGGGGGCATTGGCAATTTTGGCCAATCTTCTCGCAATTTCTGTTTTACCCACCCCCGTGGACCCGATCATCAATATATTATTGGGGACGATGTCTTTCTGAAGCTCAGATTTTACCATTAGCCTCCGAATACGGTTTCTAAGGGCAATCGCGACATTTCTTTTGGCATCGTGCTGACCAATGATGTATTTATCCAGTTCAGCTACTATTTGTTTTGGAGTCAATTGATTCATGTTCATGCTTTTTTCTTTAAAACTTTCTCCACTGGTTTAGGTTTGTGGAAACACCAAACAAGTGGGTGGCTCCTGCCACATGGAAGAAGAGCCTGGAATAACCAATGGCAAATTTGCCGGCATTTATGTGAAAGCCACCGGTAAATCCTCCAAGTCCGCGACTTCCTACGCTGGAAAACTCCTTCCTTACCAAATGATTATATCCAAACCTAAGTTGAACCTGTTCATGGGCCAATATTTCTACTCCAACCACCACCCTACTGAACATCCTGTCCCCAACACTTGGTTCTGCTCTTTGGCCTGAAGGGAGCAGTGGGATCCCTTCTCCATGATCCAGAAGGTTGCGGATGCTGGTATGAAACCGCAAGGGCATATTGTGGGCACTATAACTTATACCTATCCTCACATCTGAGGGAAGGTCAAGAGATTGTCCGTGTACATAGCTGGTCAACACCGTGCCCACTTGCTTGGCTATCAATGTGATCAGTAAGTCCTCTTCTGGATGGGCATACAATATGCCTAGGTCTGTTACCAGTGCGTAGGCCTGATAACTCTCCAATACTGATCCAAGCAATTTCAGGTTTATACCATAGGTAAATACTCCTTCTTTTTTACTTACCCCTCCGGAAATCGCAAATTCATTGGCATGGAAGGTGCCTAACGGAAAACCTGTGTCATCATAGCCTTCAAACTCCCCGTAATTCAAGTACTGAAGTCCTATTCCAAACTCCCACTTATCAGTTCCCTTTCCCTGATAACCCACAGAACCTATGTTCAGCCCCCCTGGGAAATTTTGGTAGTGTGCAGAAAGGGTATTCCTATGGGAAGAGTCCAGAAGTGCGGGATTTGCCAGAAACATCAGGGGATCTTCCGTTAACGTGTAATTTACTCCTCCCAAAGCTGCCTGCCCTGCAATACTTGGTATATCCACAAAGGAGAATGACTTATTTGCTTGTGCCGGCGACTTCCCAAGGCCCAGGCTCAGAAAGAGCAGAAAGCAAGTGCCAATATGCCGGAAGTTATTTTTCAACCTCCTGTTTTACCGCTTGGTCAAAATGAAATTTCATCCGTTCACTTACCACCTCATCTGTCAATGCAATGCTCAGTACTTCTCTTACCTGATCCACAAAGTGGAACTTCAGGCCTTCCAAATAGGAATCGTTGATTTCTTCAATGTCTTTTTGATTGCGGTTGCAAAGGATGATTTCTTTGATGCCCGCCCTTTTGGCAGCAAGGATTTTTTCTTTGATCCCGCCAACGGGCATCACCTTGCCCCTAAGGGTGATTTCCCCGGTCATCGCCAGATTGGCTTTCACCTTTCTCTGGGTATAAATGGAGGCAATGGCGGTGAGCATGGTTATACCTGCGGAAGGGCCATCTTTTGGCACTGCACCTGCCGGCACGTGTATGTGAAGGTCATATTGGTCAAAAATCCTATGGTCAATATTCAACTGTTCGGATTTTGACCTCAGATAGGAAATGGCCGTCATGGCGGATTCCTTCATCACATCACCTAACTGGCCGGAGAGTGTAAGCTTCCCTTTTCCCTTACTTATACTGGCTTCCACAAAGAGGATTTCTCCCCCAACCGAAGTCCAGGCAAGACCGGTCACCACCCCGGCTATACTATTATCCTGATAGATTTCTTTGTCAAAAACCTCGCCGCCCAGAATTTTCCTGACCATTTGAGGGGTGATCTTTTTCTGGTATTCTTCTTCCAAGGCGATGGATTTGGCCACATGCCGGATGATTTTCCCAAGTTGCCTTTCCAGGTTTCTTACCCCGGATTCTTTAGTGTAATCTTCCACTACCTTCACAATGGCATCCCTTGAAAAGCTAATATCCCTGGCCTTTATCCCATGCTCCTTCCTTTGTTTGGGGAGAAGATGTTTTTTGGCTATTTCCACCTTTTCTTCCATAGTGTAACCTGTGACCTCTATCATTTCCATCCTATCCCTTAATGGGGACTGAATACTCTCCAGGGAATTGGCTGTGGCAATGAAGAGTACCTTTGAGAGGTCATATTCCACCTCCAGGTAATTGTCGTTGAAGGAGTGATTTTGTTCCGGGTCTAATACCTCCAAAAAAGCAGATGAAGGATCTCCCCTGAAATCGGAGCTAAGTTTATCGATTTCGTCCAGTACAAATACCGGGTTGGAAGACTTGGCCTTCTTCATGTTTTGGATGATTTTACCGGGTAAGGCTCCCACATAGGTTTTTCTGTGCCCCCTGATTTCAGCCTCATCGTGGAGACCACCCAGGGACATCCTCACATATTTTCTCCCCAAGGCTTTGGCGATGGATTTGCCCAGTGATGTTTTTCCTACCCCAGGAGGGCCAAAAAGACATAAAATTGGGCCTTTGAGATCGTTTTTCAGTTTTAATACCGCTAAGTATTCTATGATCCTGTCCTTAACCTTATCCAGGCCCGAATGATCTTTGTCTAGAATCTTTTTGGCACGCTTTAAGTCAAAATTGTCTGTGGTAAATTCATTCCAGGGAAGATCTACCATTACCTCTGCATAATTCAGGGCAATGGGGTACTCTGCTGCTGAAGGGTTCATGCGCAGGATTTTGTCAAGTTCCTTTTCAAAATGCCTTCCCACTTCTTTTGGCCAATTTTTTCTTTTTCCTCTGACTCTAAGGTCTTCCACTTCCTTTTCAGGCCCTTCTTCTCCCAGCTCGGTCTGCAACACCTTCATTTGCTGGCGCAAGAAATAGTCCCTTTGCTGCTGGTCTATGTCGGTATGCACCTTCTTCTGAATTTCGCTTTTCAGCTCCAGCATTTGAATGTCTTTCATCATATACTCCAGCAACAAGGTGGCCCTTTCTATGCCATTGTTGATTTCCAGGAGTTTCTGCTTGGCCTCCACTGGGGCATTGATATTGGAGGAAAGGAAATGCGTGAGGAAGGGGGTGTTGTCGATATTGTCCAATGCCACCTGAGCCTCCCTTGGGATCTCCGGATTGAGTTGAAGGATTTTAAATGCCGCGTCCTTTAGGGACTCTTCCAGGGCCTCAATTTCCTTGTCCTCCTTAGGAAAAGTCTCCTCAAGGTAGTTTACCTTGGCAATGAAATAGGGGTCTTCTGTGACTTCCTCCTTGATTTCAAATCTCTTTTTGCCCTGTATGATGATGGTGGTATTCCCATCGGGAAGCACGATCATCTTGATGATTTTTGCCAATGTGCCCACATGAAAGATGTCCTGCCAAGAAGGGTCTTCCATATTCGGGTTCTTCTGGGCGCAAACCCCGATTAACTTGTCGCCTTTTTGGGCTTTTTTCACCAATTTAATGGACCTCTGCCTGCCTACGGTGATGGGGATGACCACACCGGGGAAAAGTACCGTGTTTCTTACCGAAAGAATAGGGATATCTTTTGAAAAATTTTCTTCTTTAACGTTGCTATCTTCATCCTCGTCGGTGATCAAGTGTATCAGCTCTCCTTCTCCAGAATAGTCGCCCAACATTAAATTTTGATATAATTGATTATCGAAATTGCTCATATAGTCAAATTGACAGCACGAAGGCTGAATTACCATTTTATCTTGACCTAAATCTACCCAAATATGCTTGTTCAAGCCTTATGCCAACTTCATTATTTGTACAAATTGTCAGGATAAGTTACGAATTAAGTTATAAAAGATATAGCTCAAAAAATGAACCATTTCCAAATGAAATAAGGCCGGGGTTCTGAAAACCAAACTCCCCGGCCAATTGTCCTTCACCAATTGTCCTTCACCAAGGCCCCTTAACTATTGGTGAAAAACTTAAGGATGTCATTGCCGATGGCAAACACCATGATCATCAGAAGAATCACCATTCCCACCTTTTGTGCATTCTCAAGAAACCTGTCTGATGGGGCTTTTCCCGAGATCATCTCATACAGCAAGAACATTACATGCCCGCCGTCAAGAGCAGGTATGGGCAGGAAGTTCATAAATGCCAGGATCATGGATATAAGCCCTGTAATTGACCAAAACTTCGTCCAATCCCAAGTGTTGCCATAGATTTTGGCCATACCTATAGGGCCACTCACATTTTTGGCCGATACCTCTCCCGTAAACATTTTCCCCAATGCCCGGGCATTCACTATTACTACGGAAAAGGCTCTTTCTGTTCCCAAAGGAATGGATTCCGCCAGGCTGTATCTTTTGCGTACAGGCTCCAATAAATTATTTACCCCAATACCAATGGTGGCTTCTTCACTTACCTGTACTTCTTTGGTGAGACGTTCACCCTCTCGATCTACCTGAAGGGTAACCACCTGACCTTCTTTTCCCTTCAGGGCTTTTTGTAATTGATCAAAATAGGTGATATTTTGACCGTTAAGGGCCAGAATCTTGTCTCCCTGTGCAAGTCCAGCTTTTTCTGCTCCAGTACCGGGGCCCACAGCCGAAACCTCAAAGGGAAAACGTATACTGATGAATTTGCCCATGCTTTCCTCGTTGGAAAAGCTGTTGATGAAACCCCTGGGAATGGGTATTTGGATACGTTCGCCGTCACGATCCACGGTATAGTACCCATTAGTACTTAAGAGGGCATCTCCACTGCTCAAATCATTAATAGATTCGTAGATCTGACCGTTGACGTCCAATACCTTGTCTCCGTCCTGGAAACCGATTTGTTCAGCAATCTCATAAGCGGCAATGCCATGTTCCAGTACTTGATCCCGTGAATAATAAGTTTCCCCTCTGTCATAAACAAGAAAGATAAAAATCAATATGCCCGTTGCCACATTTACGATTATACCTCCCAGCATGACGATCAGACGTTGCCAGGCAGGTTTTGACCGGAACTCCCAAGGCTGAGGTTCGGAATCCATCTGGTCCTTATCCAGGGACTCATCTACCATACCGGCGATTTTCACAAAACCGCCCAATGGTATCGCCCCTAAGGAATATTCCGTCTCTCCCCATTTGAAACCTACCACCTTAGGGGGGAAGCCAATGGAAAATTTTTCCACTTTCATCCCAAACATTTTGGCTGCCAAAAGGTGGCCCAATTCATGAAGCCCTACCAAAATTGACAGACCTAGCAGCAACTGCGCCGCCATTACAAGTGTATCCATGCTGTTATTTCCTGATTAATTCTTTTGTTTTTTTTCTAGTTTCTTCATCGGTGGCCACTAAATCCTCCAATGAAGGCGACTTAATAAAACCGATTTTTTGCAAGCTCTGTTCAATTATCTCAGACATTTCTAAAAAACCCACCTTTTCTTTCAAAAAGGCATCCACCACCACTTCGTTGGCAGCATTTAAAATACAGGCCGTGTTTCCGCCCTTTTCCAGGGCCATGTAGGCCAGGGAAAGGTTCCTGAATGTTTCCATGTCAGGTGCCTCAAAATTCAGAGAAGGGTAATTCCCGAAATTAAACCTAGGGAAATCTGCTTTCAAACGATCGGGGTATGTAAGTGCAAATTGGATAGGTATACGCATATCGGGCAAACCAAGTTGTGCTTTTATGGAACCATCTTCAAACTGCACAAGGGAATGGATAATGGATTGGGGGTGCACCACCACATCTATCTTGTCTTTTTCCAGCCCAAACAGCCACTTGGCCTCGATGACCTCAAGGCCCTTATTCATCATTGAGGCCGAGTCAATGGTGATCTTTGCCCCCATGTCCCAATTCGGGTGCTTAAGGGCCTGTGCCTTTGTGACATTTTGGAGGAAATTCCTGTCCTTGCCCCTGAAAGGCCCCCCGGATGCAGTAAGGATGATTTTCTCAATTGGATTGTGAAATTCACCCACCAGGCATTGAAAAATAGCGGAATGCTCAGAATCTACGGGATAAATATTGCTGCCTTTTTCCCTGGCAAGCCCAGTTACCAGTTCCCCTGCCACCACTAGCGTCTCCTTATTGGCCAGTGCAATGTTTTTTCCTGAGGAAATAGCCCTCATGGTAGGTAATAACCCCGCATATCCTACCAAGGCTGTAAGGACGATATCAATAGAGTCCATCTCCACTACGGAGGCGAGGGCCTTGTCACCTGCATATACCTTAATGGGTGAATGAGCCAGCGCTTCCTTCACCAGGGTGTAATGCAATTCATTTCCAATCACCACGGCGTTGGGCTGGAACTCCAAGGCCTGATGGATCAACAACGTAGCGTTGTTTTGAGCCGTGAGCACCTCTACCTCAAATTTGCCTTCCTGACTTTTGATTACATCTAATGCCTGGGTGCCAATACTGCCCGTAGACCCCAAAATGGCCACCCTGCGTTTCTCTGACATCTGCTATTGTTTATCACCTTCTCCTGTCTGTAGGAAACAGGGGGATACTAAAATTAAAACTTGCATTACAATTCGGCTGACAAATTTACAAGGTTAATATGGGATTTCTTCTATATTTTGTCTCTTTTTCAGTCCGAATGACTTTGGCACCGATTTAGATTTGTTAAAATTCCCAAAAAAGGGTTGGGCCATCGTCCTCTTTACTCGTTTAAGTCGTAATATTAGCAATAGATTTTACATTCATGGAATCGAGCATGACGCAAGCGACCCACGGAGGGATGCCCCCCGAATATCGGGGTAATCATGTGAAGATTCCCCCGAATCCCGATAATTATTGGAACGGGGCAGGTTATGAACGTTGAAAAAAAACTTAAACAGATGAAACACGCTCTTTTGACATGCATCATTGCTTTTGCAGCCGGTGTGGCCGGCGCTTGGTTTTTTCATCAACTCCCCAAGGAGAATTTACCCTCTTTGGAACTTAGTCCTGGGGAAACCGAGGATTGGGGCCGGCAGACCTCTTGGGAAGAAGAAATGGTTTCCTCTATTCACGAAAAAGAAGAGACGCTGGAATCACCCCTTCCATCCCGCAACTACCCTCCTGTTTCATTCGTGGAGGCTTCACAGAAAAGCACCAACAGCGTGGTATTCATCAAGAACTTTTCGGGTACGGACTCAAGAAGGTATAGTATCTTTGATTACTTTTTTGGGCAGGGGGGACCCCAACAGAGAGTAGGGACAGGCTCCGGGGTGATCATTAGTAAAGACGGGTATATCATTACCAACAACCACGTCATAGACCGGGCCGAAACCATAGAAGTGGTTCATCAAAAAAGAACCTATAAAGCATCACTTATAGGAGCAGATTCCAACACTGATATCGCAGTGTTAAAAATCGAGGCCGAGAACATGCCTGCCATAAAGCTGGGGAGCAGCAGGGATTTGCAGATTGGCGAGTGGGTGATCGCTGTCGGAAACCCCTTTAACCTCACCTCTACCGTCACGGCAGGGATAGTTTCTGCAAAGGAGCGCCAAATCAACATTATGGGAGGGGAATTCCCATTGGAATCCTTTATTCAAACAGATGCACCCATTAACCCGGGGAATTCTGGGGGGGCCTTAGTGAACGTCGAAGGGGAATTGGTAGGCATCAATACGGCAATTCTTTCGAGAACGGGTAGTTACACAGGGTATGGGTTTGCCGTACCGGTGGATATCGCAACCAAGGTGGCCAACGATTTGATTGAATTTGGTGAAGTGCAAAAAGCCATCCCTGGGGTGGAGGTAGTGGAAGTCACCCCTGAACTAGCTGAGGAGATGGATCTTTCATCATTGGACGGAGTGATCGTATCTCACGTGATTCGAAATGGTGCTGCCGAAAAAGCGGGCATGAGAAAGGATGATGTAATCAAGGCTGTGGACGGGGTGAAAATTTCGGGAAAAGGAAGTTTTGAGGAGGTGTTGTCTTATTATTATCCGGGTGATGAGGTCACGGTAGAATTTATCCGTGGGGGCAGAAGTCAAAAAACCAAGCTTACCCTTCAGAATTTATTGGGAGAAACAGGTGTGATCAAAAGGGAGTTTTATACTTCGGTACTGTTGGGTGCCAGGTTGGAGTCGGTGAATGCCATAGAGAGGGATAGATTGGATATTTCCCATGGGGTCAAAATCACCGGTATGACCAGAGGCTACATCAGAGATCTTGGGTTGGGGAATGGGTTTGTCATCACGCAAATAAACGGGGAACCAGCCAGGGATCCCAAGGCCGTAGGTGAGTTTTTGGAGGATTTTAGTGGCCGGTTAAGGCTGGAAGGACTTACCTCCAGGGGGCAGCCATTTATGCAATCCTACAATATTCGATAAATACAGCTGAAGGAGCTGCCTGAAACTTCAAGTCTGCCAATTATTCTCAAAGGCAGGGAGAAGGTGGTTTTGAGGTTTATAGATTAATCAGAGCCTATTGAAGGAATCCTTGATTTTTTCCGCAATGCGCTGCATTTCTTCTTTGGGAAGTTGAAGCTTGGCTCTGGAGAAGTCGATGTCATCCATAGAACGCAGTGGAACCAAATGTACGTGTACATGGGGGACTTCCAGACCAATCACTGCCACTCCTATTCGGGTACATGGGATTACCTTTTCCTGTGCCAATGCCACTTTCTTGGCAAACTGCATCAAACGGGCATACGTTTGATCCGATAGGTCAAAGATGTAATCCACCTCTTCCTTCGGTACCACCAGCAAATGTCCTTTCACCAGTGGCATAATGTCCAAAAAGGCAATGTTGTGTTCATCTTCGGCTACTATGTAGCCTGGGATTTCTCTGTTAATGATTTTTGTGAAGATAGATGACATGTGGATGTGGGAATTTGAGGGTAAACAAGGTTATGGGATCTATAGCACAAAAAATCCCGATCATGCAATAATCGGGAAAGTGACTTAATAACTGATGTCCAAAATTTCGAATTCCAGCACTCCGGCAGGGGCCTTGATTTGAGCAACTTCGCCTACTTTTTTGCCCAAAAGTCCTTTACCGAAGGGTGAGGCCAATGAAATTTTGTTAGCCTTCAGGTCAGCTTCTTCTTCAGATACCAGGGTATAAGTCACGGTCATGCTGTTTTTTAGGTTTTTGATCTTGACCGTACTCAATATCCCGACTTTGGAGGTGTCCAATTTGGAGTTGTCAAGTACTCTGGCGTTTCCCAGAACGTTTTCCAGTTTGGCAATTTTTAATTCTAAATGCCCCTGTGCGTCCTTTGCGGCGTCATATTCAGCGTTCTCGCTCAGGTCACCCTTGTCTCTGGCCTCGGCGATCTGCTTGGCAATATCCGCCCGGCCCTTGGTCTTGAGCTCATGAAGTTCGTCCTTCAGCTTTTTCAGACCTTCTTCGGTATAATACTGTATTTTTCCCATATCACTAATTGGTTACCTCATATTAAATAAAATAACGGTCTCAAAGCTGAGACCGTTTCCTTGTTGCGTTGCTATATAGATAAACAAAGATAAGATAAGAAATTAATATAAGCAATTGGCAGGCATAAAATTAAGTTTGGTCAATGGGCCATTTGCCTGTGATTTTCGCTACCAAAACCTGATTGATTTTCTCATAAGATTCAAAAGTCCAACCGGCCACATGGGGGGAAAACATTACATTGTCCCGACCGGCCAATCGCTGGAAAGAAAGTTTTTGTGAGGAACTCAGCGTCTGGAATTTTTCATTTTCCAATACGTCAAGCAAAGCACCTTTGATTTTCTTGTTTTGTAGCGCTTCGTTTAGGGCATCAAACTTGATCAGCTCCCCTCGGGCCGTATTCACCAGATAAAAGGGTTTTCTAAACCCCTCGATTATACCGGGGGAAAACATGTACTTGGTCTCTGGAGTAAGGGGCACATGCAAACTCAAAATGTCAGCTTCTTCCTGGATTCTTTGGAAGCTGCATTCTTCGACCCATTGATTGCCAAACCCCTTTTTATATTTGTCATAGGCAAGGATTTTCACCTCAAAGCCTTGCAGTCGCTGGGCCAGAGCCCTTCCCATATTCCCAAAACCGAAAATGCCCACGGTTTTACCGGCCAACTCTATGCCCCTATTTCCTTCCCTGTCCCATATCCCCTTTCTCACCTGGGCGTCTGCTTTGGGGAGTTGATTGAAAAATGCCAAAAGCATGCCTATTACATGTTCGGCCACTGCATCCCTGTTTCCCTCCGGTGCGTGGTGCAGGGCCACGCCCCTAGACTCCAGATAATCTAAATCAATGTTGTCCAGGCCTGCCCCTGCACGGGCTATGAAACGAAGCTTGTGGGCATGCTCTAGCAAGGGCTTATCCATAGGGGTCTTGGAGCGGATCACCAGGCCATGGTACTCGGCGAGACATTCCAGCAACTCTTTTCTGCTGATCTGTGGTTGATAATCCACCTCAAAACCTTCTTTTTCCAAAAGTGGGACGATGCTGGGGTGCATCTGATCGATGATCAATACCTTCATCGGATGTACAAATTCAGGTTAAATATTCAGTAACAAAGTGGCCACCGTAAAGTAAACCCCCAAACCAAGCAGATCGTTGGCAGTGGTGATAAATGGTCCGGAGGCCATGGCAGGGTTGATGCCTAGCTTTTCCAAGACAATGGGGGTGAGTGTACCCATAAATGATGCCAAGAGCACCACGCTGAAAAGGGCGATAGCCACGACAATCCCGAATTCCAGGGGGTGGCCATAGAGGAGAACCACGGTAACCCATACGAAAACCGCCAAAACTATCCCATTTAAAACAGCAACAATCAATACTTTCACAAACCGCTTCGGTAGGCTATCCTTGAAAACGGATTTGGTGGCCAGGGACTGCACTACCAAGGTGGAAGACTGTATGCCCACATTACCTCCTGTGGCAGTGATCAAGGGTATGAAAAAGGCAAGGGCGGTAACAGTACTCAAGCCTTCCTCAAAAAAACCGATAAACCCTGCACCAAGCAACCCACCGATCATGCCAATGATCAGCCAGGGCAGCCTCGCCCTGGAAAGCCGGTACACCGAGTCTGTTTCTTCCACATCGTCTGACAGGCCGGTCATGGCTTGAATATCCTCCTCGGCCTGCTCTCTGAGCAAATCCAAAATATCGTCTACGGTGATGCGGCCTACCAATTTATTCTTGACATTTACCACGGGCACTGCCTCCAGGTCATAGCGCCTCATGATTTCTGCCACTTCCTCCCCGTCCATGTAGGTGGGGACAGAAATAATGCTGCCTTCATAGAGATCCCCAATCTTGGTATTGGCGGAGGCAAGGATGATTTTCTTTAATGCCACCCTTCCCAATAGCTTTTCCTTATCATCCACCACGTAGATGGAATAAATCTTGTCCACATTTTCAGCCTGCCTCCGGATTTCTTCAATCGTCTGTACTACTGACCAGTTGTGGTTGGCCTTGATAAATTCTTTGGCCATAAGCCCTCCGGCACTGTCCTCATCGTAGCGCAGGAGCTCTATGATGTGAAGGGATTTTTCTTTCCTCTCCAAATACCCTATCACCTCCTCCCGATCCTTTATCAACAGTTGGTTAAGGATGTCCACGGCATCGTCGGAATCCATATGGTCGATGAGGGTGGCCAGCTCTCTTGGTTCCATGGCCTTGATGACCTTGTACTGGGAATCTTCGTCAAGTTCTATGAGTATGTCCGCAGAAAAACCGGGAGGCAAGCTTCTCAGCACATACAGTGCTTCCTCCATATTCAGTTCATCCAAGATGGCTGCAATATCGGCCTTCTTGGCTTCCTCCATGCTTCGGAGGATAAAACCACTGTCTTCCTGCTTTATGCTCTCCCTTAAATCCTCAAGGTATTCTTTAGAAAGCTCGAATATTCTTACTGATTCCAAGATGCTTGAATTTTATTGGTCAACAATACAAAGTCATCCACTCCCAATTGTTCTGCCCTTAGATCCAATTGCTTATCGGCCTTTAGGCCTTCGTCCAGCCCAAGGGGCTTTAAGGCGTTCCTGAGGGTTTTTCGGCGCATGCTAAAGGACTGCTTTACCACCCTCCGGAAAAGGGTTTCGTCGCACTCTAAAGCCTGTACTTGGTTCCTTTTCGCTCTGATAACGGCAGAATGCACCTTGGGAGGGGGGGCAAATACCTCCGGTGGTACCTCAAAGAGGTATTCCACCTCATAGAAGGCCTGAAGGAACACACTTAAAATGCCATAGGTACGACTGCCTTTTGGGGCTGCTAGTCTTTGTGCCACCTCCTTTTGAAGCATTCCCACGATTTCAGTGACCTGATCGCGGTTTTCAAGGATTTTGAAAAACAATTGGGAGGAAATGTTGTAGGGAAAATTTCCGACTATGGCCAGAGGATGAGGCTGAAGCGTGCCGATATCCACCTTCAAAAAATCCTCATGTCTGATGTTCACCACATCCTTTTGGTACTTTTGCTTTAAATAATGGATGGATTCCTGATCCAATTCTATAAGGGTCAGGGGATTTAAGTTCATCTTCAGAAGGAAATCGGTTAATACTCCCATACCTGGCCCTATCTCCACTACATGGCTAGCTCCCATATGCCCTGTCACAGCAGCGGCAGTTTTAGATGCGATGCTCAAGTCCTTGAGGAAGTGCTGCCCCAGATGTTTTTTTGCCTTTACCCTGTCCATTGTCGGTGTGGTTTACCGTGTTCGGAAGCCAAAAGTAAAACAATATTCGGTAACCTTCACATATACTTCAACCACTTCTAATAAAACTATGTGCTATCCATGATGCCTGCTAAATTTGATTAGCTACACGATTAGGAGAATTAGTGAAAAGGGAAAGATCGTAGGGTCGGTATATGTCTGCAAACTGTCAACAAATGCCGCACTATGGATAGAATTTATTAAATTGGCGGGTTGAATAAAAAAGCGACAAACGCAGCTACCGATTCTTGTATGAACATTAGAAAAAATAAGCCTGTCATAGGCATCAGCATAGGGGACATCAATGGAATAAGTGTGGAAGTGACTATGAAAGCACTACAGGACAACCGTCTCCAAAAACTGGTGACCCCGGTAATTTATGGACATGGCAAAGTAATGACTTTTTACCGGAAATTACTGGGAATGGATGATTTCAACTTTATGCAAATAAGAAGTATAGAGGAAGTCCATCATAAAAAAATCAATGTGATCAACGTGGTACAGGAAAGCCCTGAGGTGGTGCCTGGAGCCGAGACAGCAGAGGCCGGAAAAATGGCATTAAGTGCTTTAGACCAAGCCATACATGACCTTAAGGCCGGTCATTTGGACGCCCTGGTGACCGCACCGCTTAACAAAAGCAACATCAATTCCGAGGAATTGCCCTTCACGGGTCATACCGAATACCTGGCACAGGCCTTTGATACACCAAAAACACTTATGTTTATGGTGGCCGAGGATTTCAGGGTTGGGCTGCTCACCACCCATCTACCCATTAGGGAGGTGGCTGCACAGGTGACCCAGTCTGCCATTCAAGAGAAGTTGGCCCTGATGCTAAAGTCCCTAAAAGATGATTTTGGTATTTTAAAACCGAGAATTGCCGTATTGGGGCTGAACCCTCATGCAGGGGAGGAGGGCCTTTTAGGAAAGGAAGAGGAAGATGCGATCGTACCGGTGGTGAAGGACTTCAAAGAAAAGGGGGAACTGGTGTTTGGCCCTTATCCCTCCGATGGGTTTTTTGGCATGATGCATCAGAAAAAGTTTGATGGGGTATTAGCCATGTACCACGATCAGGGCTTGATCCCCTTTAAGGCGATGGCCTTTGAAACCGGTGTAAACTTCACAGCGGGATTGCCCGTGATCCGTACTAGCCCAGACCATGGAACGGCCTATAACATCGCCGGTAAAAACATGGCTGATGAGGGGTCCATGAGGGCTGCCATTTTCCAGGCTTTGGAAATCATCAGGAGAAAGCAAGGGGAAATGGAGCAGGTATAAAATAATACAGTTCTTGGTTTTATATATATAGATATTTTCCTTAAATTTGCGGTCTTGAATTCAAAAGGAAGGAGGAAGGATGAAGTTCTTAAGGAAGTTTGACATAGATATCATCCGCCTCAAGGAAGGTTCGCATGAATTTCCCTTCGAGATAGAGGAGGAGTTCTTGCAGCATTTTGAGGTAAACGATATCGCCTCCAATGGCAAGCTCAATGCAACCGTTACCCTTGAAAAAAGGGCCGCATTGATTGAGGCATTGTTTGACATCAAAGGCACAGTGGAGCTTACCTGCGACAGGAGCCTGGAGCAGTTTGACCATCCCTTAGCCATACACCAAAGGGTATTGTATAAATACGGCCCAGAGGAGAAGGAGATCAATGAGGAGGTTTTTGTGATTACCAATGACACCGTAAGCATAAATGTCGCACAGTTGATCTTCGAGTTTATTGTGTTGGCCATTCCAGCCAAAAAAATCCATCCCGATCATAGGGATGAGGATGAGGAAGATGAGGACACAGAGGGTAAACTTGTCTATGTGTCTGAAGCGGAGGAGGAGTGGGATGAACCTGAGGAGAATCCTGAAAACCCTTTATGGGAGCAGTTAAAGAAATTGAAAGGGAATAATTAAATAAATCATAAAGAAATGGCACATCCTAAACGGAAAATTTCGAAAACCAGAAGAGATAAGCGCAGGACACATTATAAATTGAATGCCCCTGGAATGTCCAAATGCCCCACCACCGGTGAGGTTCATCTAAGGCACAGGGCCTTCTGGCTGGACGGTAAGCTGTATTACAAAGGACAGGTTATCATGGAAAAAGAAGTGTTGGCCTAGGCCTCCTTTTTCATCCACAACATGGTAGAGCCAACTCCTAGGGGGTTGGCTTTTTTGTTAAAAGAGGTATTCACTGGCTTATAGTTACGATAAATAAAATAATGAATTTCATCTGTTTATAATTGTCTTTTTATGGTCAGATGGAATCTCGCAACGATAATCATCCCCCCGTGTGTCGCTCTCGTCATGCCCTGACTGCCGTCAGGACAGGCTCGATTTCAT
>PXCO01000210.1 GCA_003565295.1 Cyclobacteriaceae bacterium | reverse complement strand
TTAAAGAAAGCCAAGCGGGAACCAAAAGCGGTATACGCTTTGCCTGAAAACCACAACGCGGACGTCGTGAGCGAAGGGCAAGTCAGAAGCGTCGCTCTTAACAAAGCCAAGAACACGATGAAGAACGTGGCGAAACCTTCAGACATTGCAATGGCTGCTTCTTTTGGTGCGTCAGCCAAACTCTTAAGCGATGCGATCACCAGTTCTCCGGAAACGGTACAAGACGTAGCCGGGAGTTTATTGGCTTTTGCGGATGAGTCTAAAGTCCTAAGCGGGGCATTTGAAAAGATCGCTATGGAATATGAATCGTACAGCGCGCTCAGCGTGGCAAAGATTATGGCAGCAGCCGCGCATCTGTATGAAAAGACCGCCAGCGCCGTGAATGGAAAAGTGTACCCGCGCCTAAGCGACGTCAGCGCAGACATCATTCGGGAAAATGACATCCTGGAAAAAACCGCCTACGACCTGATGGACTTGAAAGTGTCCCAGCTTCACCACAAACGGGAAATGGTGAACCCGGCGTATATCCACGGTGCGGTGAAGCACTTGGATCAGTTCCATAAATTGGCTTACAACTTAGCCGACCTAAAGAAAGGGGTGTAGCCCGATGAAACGACACGAAGCAATGGAAAAGGTCGCCTTTGGTTTTGGGTTTGGCAATATCAATAAAAACATGAACAAACAGCGTCGCCGGGAGGGGGAAATGGAAGACGGCCCTCACCCGGAGCGCCCCGTTGGCATGCGGCGCAGCTTAGAAGGAACGAGCCGCTTGGTGGAAAAGACAGCGTCTCTTCCCACCAAGCCTTCACCGTTAAACCCTTCTGCTGCCCCAGAGCCAAAACCAGTGCCCAGCGGCTCGGCCGCCCCTACTACATCGTACGAGCCAAAAATCAAAACCCCCGCGGAGCGACTGCAGGAACGTTCTCAACGACAGGGCAACAATGTTTTGGACGAGATTAAGCACACCGTTCGGGGCAGGCTTTTAAGAGACAGCGAGCCGGAGAAATTGGCCGCCCTCCGGGGTAAGCTTGGTTTGGCTACGATCGGCGGTGCGCTTGGGGCAGCACACGGGTATAGCGGTGCGACCCGGGAACAAAAGGAAGAAAACCCTTACAGCGAATTTTCCGATCGCCACCAAGCGTCCCGATCCGCTGCGGCCACGAAAGGCGCGATTGGAGCCGGGCTTGGGCTTGGGGCGGGCATTGGCCTCGGCGCACTCGGCAAAGGCGCACGGGGTGCGGCACGCATCGTGAAACGGGCCAGCGCCAGCGATGAAATCGATCGGCTTTACCGGGAAGCCTCCCTTAAAAAACCTGATGCCGAAGGCAAAAAGCACATTCTGGAAGAGCCCAGTGATTACGAGCCGGAAAAGAACATGCCGGAAAACGAAGTGTATGCCTTAAAAGACATTGACTGTGAAGTATGCGGGTATGAAGGCCAGCCGACAGAAGACGGGTTTTGCCCCTCTTGTGGGACGCTTGGTGGGGTGAAACCCACGCCGCCCTCTGAGGACAAACACACCGTGCCAGCGGTGAGCCGTACAGAAGGCATTCAAGACGAAGACAGTTGGGAGATGGTGTGAATGGGAAATCAGAGAGGTGAGGCAGGAGGTGTTTTGGCGGGAACAGCTGGTGGAAGCGCTTTAGTCAAAGCACTTGACACAGCTAGAAAAAGGCTCGCTAGGCCACCTGATTTTTCCCGCACACCAGAGTTCGATCACATTACCTGGGAAAACCTGGTTAAGGATTTAAAACCAAATGCAGAGGTGGTACACGAATCAACATCCGATTACAGGCGCTCAGGTTCAAAGCCACTTTATAGTCGAAGCTCAGGTGACCACCGCGTTCAGGGGTTTCGCATGCGTACTAGTGGTGACCCGACAGTAATGGCCCATGAACTTGGTCATGCCTCCGGAAAATTCTCACTTTTGAAAGATCGGCGCCTCAATCATTTAGCAGGCATCACCAGGAATATTAACCGCAAGTTAATCCCCCAAAAGTACGCACCAATTCCCCTGGCATTGGCTGGTGCGATTTCGTCGGGCAGCGAGGGGAGTGGATATAAAGATTCGCTGGACACGGCCGGGAAAGTGGTGGCTGGGGGCTCAGCAGCGCTCATGGCGCCCACTCTTTTTGAAGAGGGCAGAGCAACGCTACGAGGGCTTGGTGCGATAAAGCGCCTCGGCGGCAATAAGGCGCTTTTAAAATCTATTCCGAGCAGCGCAGGTTCTTTTGGCGGGTATGCCTTGAGAGCTGCCGTTCCTGGGATCGCCTATTTGTCTGGAAAAAAAATTACAGAATTTGTCGGGAACAAAGGGAGGGGTGCTCCGATGAACAAAACAGCGAGTGAACAACTAAACGAATTGGTAATGGAAAAGCAGGCAAAAGACAACCCTTCTATGGATTATGCAAAGCAACTGCTCCAAACCGACCCGGAATTCGGACGATTCCAGGAAAAACGCCGACTCAGCAAACAACGCGGCGACGCCACAGCGTACGGCGGCGTAGCGGGCCTGATTGCGGGGGGAACCGGGAGCCTTGCTATCCCAGAGCACATTCGGGGACGGCGCATTCCGGAAGGACTCCTTCGTAAAGCCCCTGTAGCGGCCGGGCTGACCGGGGCTACGCTGGGGGGTCTTGGGGCCAGAAAGCTTTACAACCGCTTTAAAGGGGACGAGCTGGATGCGCTAAAGGATGTTAACCGAGACAGTGTGAAGGCATCATTAGCACACCGGGCAAATGTGGCACATGTGCTTCACGGCTTACAGCAGAAGCACCCGGATAGGGACTTTCAGGCCAACCCGGCCCTTAATTTGCCAGCGCTCCCGGAGCATCTTGCCTCCGACTTATTGGATGAACTGGTGATGGAGAAACAGGCGGACAGAATCGACACCAGTCCTTTCAGTGATCAGTATAAGAATTTTTTAAGGAATGAAAACAAGGCTCAGGAGAGGCATATCATTGGCCCGGAAGAAGCAGATAGTACGTTCCGCAACATGAACGAATGGTCTTCCCAAGGTGGCGGTGAAGGTGCACTTGCAGTGAGTGAAGAAGACCAGGAAAACTGGACACCCTTGCAAGATGATGGCGGCGGAAACTATTACATGCTTAACAACAAAGATAATAAGGTGTACTTGTTTGACCATGAAGATGGGTATCTCGAACCATTCCCATTGTTTGATTCCCTCGCCGATTTCGAGAAAGAACAGGTTCGCCGAAACATTGGGGGAAAAATTAGCCAAAACACTTGGCGAACCAGGCCAAGAATGCCTCACCGTGATTACAGATCAGAAGTCTTAAAAGAAAATCCTGATTTAGAAGAAATGGCCAGAAAGAACCGCTTAGGCCAGATTGCGTCTGGTGTTGGCGGTTTAGGTGCCGCTGTGCCAGCCATGACAGGCCTTGGCGCCTTGGCTCTCGGTGCAAAAGAGCGAAATCCGAAGATGGCACTGGCTGGTGTCGGACTCGCAGGGCTTGGTTCGGCAGGTTTTCTCGCTGCCCGCAAGAAAGAGAGAGAACTCGCGGCTCAGGGCAAGGATCTTGAAAGTAAGGTGCGTACCTTAGGGGACCAAAAATACTCTGATGACCAGAATCAACTTAATCAACTCCGCACCAAACATATGGATCAGGAAAAAGACCGCATTCGACAGGAAAAAGACCGTCTTCGTGATGCATATGGATTTGATTTTTCTGACAAACAGGCTTCCGCTCTCCTCGATCAACTAGTGATGGAGAAAATCGCCACCGCATACAACGTTATCCGCATGGACGATGAACTGATTGACCAGAAGACGGACGAACTGATGAAAAACCCGGACAACCCTTTCTCCAGGGAAGCGGTCAGGCGCATGGTAGAAACAGGGTTTGATCCGGTGGTGGACATTACGGGCACGTATGATGATAAAATGTCCACCACCGGCATGAGAGGTGCTATGGTGGGTGCTTTGGGCGGCGCTTTGGGAGCAACTCATTTGGCGCCCGGGATCCTTAAATTCCCTGCAGGGTTAATGGGACTTGGTCTTGGCACCGGTTACGGGCTAAAGGCGGGGGACTATATCGGTAAAAAACTCCACGGCAAAGATGAAGAAGCTTTCCTGGTAAAAAACCCCGGTACATCGTCAAAGGAAAAACTGGTCCAGCAAGTGATGGATAAAAACAGGAACGCTGACGCCAAACAGGTTTTCTCAAAAGGCATAGCAAACATGGACCGCATAATGGCTGAATCGGATGATGCTGGGTATGCAAACAAGGAAGATTATATTCAAGAATACTATGATGGCTATGATGCTGATTTGGCATTAGCCGCCAGGGAGTATGTGAAGCACAAGGACAACTTACCGGAGTGGGCCAAACAAAAAGAGGCTAGCGATTATCTCGATCAGTTGGTAATGGAAAAGCAGGCAAATCAAGTGAGGTGAGAACAAAATGGCTTACCAGCGAGAAGATCAACTTCCTAACTTTGGTCAAGATGGGATCATGGACTAATACGATCAGAATAAACGCTTTACCTACTCGGCCCTCGGCTGTAAAGCCCGGGGGTTAAGGAGTGCGGTGTTGG
Source organism: Cyclobacteriaceae bacterium (assembly GCA_003565295.1). GTDB lineage: Bacteria > Bacteroidota > Bacteroidia > Cytophagales > Cyclobacteriaceae > Pleomorphovibrio. The sequence continues at coordinate 491 of PXCO01000210.1, read as the reverse complement.
GTTCTCATGAATCCAAAACAGAAGCCTACTGCTCTTTTGTCGCCGCGTGCATCGACGCTTCAACATCCGGCAACACCTCCACTGTGCTTGCCTCTCAGGGCTCGCATGCCGGAGGTGCCGGAGCCGCCGCGATTGCCAGTTTTGGTGGGTCTGCCGGGGGTGGGGCGGTGGCGATCCTTGCCACGTCCAGTAGCACCGCTAAGGGGAGCCAGACAGCCGTGGTTGCTTCTTCCGGGAGTGAAACCGACGGAGAAAACAGCGCTGTCATTGCTTCGGCAGATAGCAGCGCCAGTTCCGGAAACGCGGCTGTCATTGGTTCAAACAGCAGCCAAGCAGCGGCGGCTTCGGCGGTCACCGCTGCTTCCACCGGTGTCTCTAATGGCGAGGCACACTCTCTTGCCGGGGGCTCGGGAAGCATCATGTGGCATCTTTTTTCCCAACACGGGGATTTTCGCTTAAAGCGCCACCAACACATTGAAGGAGACTTGCAC
>PXCO01000117.1 GCA_003565295.1 Cyclobacteriaceae bacterium | reverse complement strand
TCCAGTTGTGCTTTTTAAGCGCATCTATAAAAGGTTTTTCGGCTTTATTTATTTTCTTACCTGTTTTTGCGGAAAACTGAGCGACAAAGTGATCTACAAGTTGGGGAATATCCTCAATCCTTTCATTAAGGGTAGGCAATTGGATAGAAAAGACCGAAAGCCGATAGTAAAGATCTTCCCGGAAATTCCCATTCTCTACTTCCTTTTCTAAATTCCGGTTGGTAGCCGCTACCACACGTACGTCCACACGGGTTTCTTTCGTATCACCCAATTTTATAAAAGTCCCGTCTTCCAGCACCCTAAGTAATTTGGCCTGCAGCTCAAGGTTCAATTCACCGATTTCATCCAAAAATATGGTTCCTTTATCCGCTTCCTGAAACAGGCCATTTTTATCTTTAGCGGCCCCCGTAAATGCCCCTGCCTTGTGTCCGAAAAGCTCGCTCTCCAAAAGGTCGGTTCCCAATGCGCTACAGTTAATTGCTAAATACGCCTCACTAGCTCGCTTACTGTTTGCATGAATTGCTTTTGCAAAGACTTCTTTTCCTGTACCGGTGGGGCCTGTTAGCAGTACGGTCGTATCTACGGGAGCTACCTTTTTCGCTGTGGAGATAGCCTCCTGAATAGCCTTGGATTTTCCGATAAGGTTTTCAAAACCCATCAGTTTATTTACCCGAGTTTGAAGCCTTATCAGCTTGAATTGCAGATTGGCTTTTTCCATCGCCTTGCTGACGAGGGGAATAATTTTGTTATTGTCATCGCCTTTCACCAAGTAGTCAAACGCTCCATTTTTGATAGCTCTCACACCATCAGAAATATTTCCATACGCAGTGAGACAAATAATCTCCACCTCCGGTTTAACTTGTTTGAAATTTCTTGCAAGCTCTATTCCATTTCCGTCAGGCAGTTTTATATCCATTAATACAAGTTGCAGTTCGTTGCGTTCAAAGAAGTTGATTCCCTGCTTTGCTGTTTCGGCTTTCAAAATAATATACCCCTCAAGCTCCAGAATACGGCCAACCATATTCCGTATGTCTTTTTCATCATCTATGATTAGGATTGTGTTGTTCACTATTTTTTGGTTTTCAGTTTGGAGTTATTGAGTAGAAATTGTCATATTATACGAAGCGGTGTCATTTTATTTATTCCTTCTTGTCCGTCTTATATGTCCCCGTCTATTTTCACTGTGTGCCCGTCCAAAGCAGTAAGAGAGCGGGTTGGTCAAGTCAGGCCTAAAAGTCGGTTTGTGTCACCATTTTTCTGTCGTTACTTATCATTAATAATCCTTCAGTGGTTATTTTTAGCATGCGAACCAGCTCAAAGCGTTTTAAGCGCAATCTACCCAAAAAAAATAACTATTTATTTTAAGCTGTTAAAATTGCGGTTAAAACTTAGTTGGACAAATCCGGGCCATTTTTTGGGTATTTATGTTTGTTCATTTAGATGATTTTTGTCGGTTTGACGAGAGAATCCGCCACCAAGTGAAGTGAAAACCTGAGTATAAATTTTAGACAATTTTCAGTAAAATGGTTATTCCCTCTTTATTTTTAAACGGATGAACGGAATGATCATCTCAGTCAGTTGCATCCAATTGTACCGAAGTTCCTAGGCACGTCTCAGGCAGTCAATCCGGATGCATGTGAAAAAAAAGCCCATAACTTTGGTGAGTCATTGGTTTGGCTGGTTTTTTTCTTGTTTCAATTCATAGTTAGTTTTAAGTATTGCCTCTAGTCTTTTATAATTGACCTTAGTTGAATCAAAATTATTTAAAAAGCAAAACCCCCTCCAGTGCTAAGGGTTTTTTTTAGGTGGAGATAAAACTACCTTTCTCAGTCCTTCTACTTTATCTAATAGCTTTGGCCAAACCTGCACCGTCTCACTCATCGGCCCCGATACCACCCCCGCTGGGTACTGGTAGGTTAGGAATTCCGTATAGTTTTCAAACACCCTGATCGTGGACTTAAATCACATCGGGAATATCCCCAGTGTGGACGGCATTGAAGATAAAACCGAATATCTGCATCAACTCCAGAGGTCTTTCTTCAGCCTCTCCGAACTTTTTAAATTTTCTCCTAACTCACTTAGGCCTTGTAAGGGTCACTTTCCAATATCCCCGGATTCCTCCTTCCAGCAAAAAATAATGAGGCCATTGCAAGGAAATTTCGTTTCTTCAGGACCTGCCCTGCATGCTGGCCCATCGCTAAAACAGGCCACAGGCCTGTTTCTTTACGCTCCGTCCTCTCCTACTCTCTCCAACACACCTTTTTCTTTAAGGGTATTTACCTGCTCTTTGGCGGTATAGTAGTTTATCTCCAACTGCTCGGAAATTGTCTTTACTGAAACTGTTGGATCTTTTGCAATCAGTTGAACGATCTCTTTTTGCTTCTCCGGCAGACCGATCGTGACTAGTTTATCCTCGGATTGGGGGGGGTATATAGGGGGGTATTTGGGGGGGTACCTCCCTCTTTTCAATCTCTTCCAAAAACCAAGGGTGAACGACCTGAAAGAAACTTCTTTCCTCATTTGTAATGAATTCTGGCATAGGAGAGCCATTGGCTTTCATCACCTTTCGAATGGTGGGAATTCCTGTTGCCTTGCCTTCGGTTAAATCCAGCTCTTTCAGGAAATCCCCTAAGCGTCTGTTTCGGTATCTTCGGGGAAAAACGCTCCCTTTTTGAAATTCAGTCAACTTTATGCTCCGGTCTGGTCCTCCATAGTTGATCACCATCACCTTGTCAGGATAAATGCGTATTTCCACAGGTTCCCGGGTTTGATATTCTCTATGATAAAGCGAATTGGCCACGATTTCCTCAAACGCCTCATATGGGTAGTTCCAAACGCGCACCGATTCCGCCTGTCCTTTGATTTTTCGGGTCATTTGTTTAAGAACATTTACCTTTCATGATCAGGATGAAATTTATCATAACTATACTCATCCTTGATAAACAGGTAATGAGTAAAACAAAAAGCAATTCCAATAGAAAGTCTATACATAAATCGATATGAGCATGAAGGAGGCCAGGCTAATACTCATTCCAAAAATAGTGATGGCCGAGAAGGATTTATACTTTAGTATATTTCTATAGGTAACGAGTAGATAGTTTTTGATCATGGCCATAGGGTTTGGTTCACCTTTTTCTATGCGAAAGGAAATACCAAATAAACTGCTTCAATTTAAGGCCTCAGAGGAGTTTCTAAAAATCCAGATGTACCAAAATGGACCTTTTTGTCCGAGAGCGAGCAATAACCTAGTTTCAACCCTCCTTGATTTGCTAGTTTTGTACCTACTCCTTACACTCTCCCATCATACCTGTGAGCAATTTTGTTCGGAGAGAGCCGCTTAATAAATCCCAACTACATCCATTATGTGTACTTCAGGTGGGATTATTAAAAACTATGATGTATTTTTATTAAATGTAAAACCCGACGCTTCAAATCAATAATTCATACAACCCTTATCATTTATCTCCTCGCTTTCAAAGGACATAAGTGGCAACAAATAATAATCCTATGGGAAATCGCAGAAAATTTATCAAAAATACAGCCACCCTCGCGGCATTTGGTTTAATTTCCGACTGGGCCTCAGCAGTTCCGGCAACTGACACGGTGGGTGAAATATTACCCCAACGCCAACTGATAAGGGATGGTCAAAAAGTTACCACTTTTTGTCTTGGCGGCTACCACTTGGGATTCATCGATAAACCGGCAGATGCTGAGCGAATGGTGGAACGGTCTATGGAGTTGGGAGTGCGGTTTTTCGATAATGCGAGAGGTTATATCAATGGGCGAGCGGAAGAATATATGGGTAAGTTTCTAACTCCAAAATATAGGGACCAGATTTTCCTGATGACCAAGGCACCAGGCAAAACGGGTAAAGAAGTGCGGCAAATGTTGGACGATTCATTAAAAGCCCTAAAAACCGATTATCTAGATTTGTGGCAGATCCATAACCTAACATCTCCGGAAGAGGTGGATCGAAGAGTAGAAGCAGGTGTTGTGGATGCTTTCCTTGAGGCCAAAGAAAACGGCAAGGCACGTTATATCGGCTTTACTGGGCACCAAAACCCTAAAACTTTTTTGCACTTTTTGAAAAAACTCGATGATATGGGAGTTGAAATGGATACTTGCCAAATGCCATTAAATGTTTGCGACCCAACATTTGAATCCTTTCAAAAGCATGTTTTGCCGGTTATGCTCGAAAAACAATATGGTATTATTGCTATGAAAACCATGGCAGGGGGCAGTATGATGGGTCAGCGTATTGACACTACCCCACAACATATAGAAACTAAAGATATCCCAGATGTAGTAGGCAAAACGCAACTTACTTACGCCAACCTGCACCAGTATGTATATTCTTTGCCGGTTTCCAGTTTGTGCAGTGGGTGCCTGACCATCCCACAACTAGAAGCCAATGTAAACGTGTTGCGGGACATGAAAAAGCTCTCAGACGCGGACATGAGTAAATTGGAGGAATATGCAGCTCCATATGCAGGCATGATGGTTGAGAATTATAAGAGGATATTTTAATGATACACCGATGAAGGGATAACCAACCTTTTAGGGCAAACCGGCCGGGTTTTGTAAATCATGTGCTACTTCCTATTACGAGGAAGGAAAGGAATTTGAGAAACCCTCAAAAATGTGCGGTGAAAATATCCCAGGCCATGCCCCATTGGCAAGTCAACACCATTATAAATCAAAAAGCCATTTAAAAATTTTTCTGATGCCTGTGCATACAGGGTCTTTGTGGGAATAAACCGCACCGCTCTTAAAGATGCTTTTCTGCTCTTGCCATTAGTGGCCTTACCCTAGGGGGTTATTTTTATCCCTTCCGTGATCCCAAACTGAAATCGAGCCTGTCCTGACGGCAGTCAGGGCATGACGCAAGCGACAAACGGAGGGATGATTATCGTTGCGAGATTCCCCCGAATCGAGTTCCCCGAAACAAGTTGGGGCAGGCAGGGGCAAGCTATATGACCGCTAAAAAGAAATTATAAACATATGAATTAAGTATACCCATTCACCCTCCCACTTTGCTAAAAATTTGACTTCCCCCTCTTTTCGCCAAATGGCT
>PXCO01000236.1 GCA_003565295.1 Cyclobacteriaceae bacterium | reverse complement strand
CTATATGGAGGCATTTCTAGTGAACGAAACAGAGGAGGACGTATGGTTCGACAACTTCACCATCATGAGCGAGGGGCCGCTAATTGTGCAGGAGACGCATGGAGCCTGTCCCGAACGCGCATCGAATCGGGAATCCCTGGGGGTTGGAGCTGACGGGGCTGGGGTACCAGTATGGGGGGATTAAGGTGAATAAGTACCTCTATCAGGGCAAAGAGCTCCAGGGTGATCATGGACTGAACACTTTTGATTTTCATTGGAGAGTATATGATCCGGTCATCGGAAGAACATTTCAGCTTGATCCTAAAGCTGATAAGTTTTATAACCTAAGTCCTTATAGTTGGGCAGCCGGAAATCCGTTGAAATACATTGATCCGGATGGTCGTGAAATCATAGGAACTGATGGAAAGCCTGTTACATATCAGATGGTAAATGGTCAAGTTATATGGTCTAAAAACGCTTCCGCAGATGTTCAGCGAGTTGGTAATTCTATGTTGCAAACAAGCAAAGGGACAAGCAGGCTGGATGCCATGATTGGCTCAGACACCAGAGTGAATATTAAAGTCAGTAACGAGATTAGAATTTCCAAAAATCCAGAAACAGGAAAAACCATTGTCAGGTATGGAGAAACGAAAATTAATCAATTTGAGGAAAATAAGGATGGTACATATTCTGCCAAAGAATCCACAATAACGATTTTTGAGGGAACCATTAAAACTATTGTAAATCAGAAGCAACAACTTTCTGGTGATGCTGGAGAAAAACAACAAATAGGTGTTGAAAGCAGCATAGGTGCGGTAGCAGCTCATGAATCCATTCATGCTGTTGATTCTGAAAATGTCAACCAAAATATACAGAACCAACTTCATGGGAAAAATCATGATGTAGAGAAAAAAGCTAATGAGGTAGAAAAACAGGTTCAAAGTGAACTTTTAAGGAGGAAAAATGAAAACTAAGATTTTGATTACATTATTCTGCGTTGTATTTTTCTCATGTAATAGTTTCGGGCAAAAGAATGCAGTAACTACTGTGGAGAAATTAAAAAGTGATCTCAGGGCTTATTTAGAGAATGAAAAACAATTGAATGTTGGAGAATCAGCCATTATCTACGTGGTTAGGATATTGGATTTTCAGGATTACATTGGAGAAACAGGGGTTTATAAGTTTGGTATATTGGGTTCTCATCAATTGCCATACATAGTTTTTGTATCAGGGAAAGAAGTAAATATTATTCGTGATTATAGGGCCAGTAAGGTGCTAAAATCATATACAGACTTCATTAAGAAGCATAATGACCTTTACAATGAGTACGATAAATGTTTATTGCTCAATAGAATTTCTGATTTATTGCTGAGTCGAATACAAATTTTGGATAGTAGTGCAATTCCAGAAGAAATTAATATCGATAATAAAAATTAAACTCTAGAGGTTTTAATCAAAGTCAAATTAAAACCACAGAAATTATTTAAGTAAGGTCTGCTTAAAAAGTCAGATTTGCGTAAGATACGAGTTGGGGAATTGAAGCTGTAAACATATTACGAACTGAAACCAACGAAGTAGCTTGCGTGAAGTTGGCTAACAAAACCAAGTAAAACGGAATCATCCTGCATGGCTTTTCGAATACGTTACTTGGTCTTATGGTGGTGGTTGGCATCTTATTTTGGTAATAAAGCTGACCTGATGACCTTATGCTAAAATAAACAAAGCCCGGCGATGTCCGGGCTTTGTTTATTTACAGAGCGGCAATGTTTTTCTGGAGGTAGTCCTTGAAGCGCTTTTTGGAGACGAAAGTCTCAATAAGCTTCAGGTGGATGGATTTTTCCTCTTTGTCGCGTTCGTTGATCAGCTGAAGCAGTTCTAGGACTGCCTTGTCGTTGACGGAGACCTCGGCGGGGACACCGTTCTTTTCAATGAAATAGATCACCCCGTCCACCGACATACCGAAGCTTTTGGCGTTTTATATCCGGCCACGGGTGATAAAAATATAAATTCACCTGTTAGTGAGAATTTCGCAAAAAAAGATGGGGCTCTTTCGATAAAATATATGACATTTGATTCCCCCCACCCCTTATAATTTCCCCTAAATTTTCTTATTTTTGGTAAGTTTTTATGGGTTGAAAATTTGAAAATATGTTTTTTAAAAAATTCGTTTTTTTGTGTTTAGGTATGGTGTATGGACAAAATGTTTATACCCAGGTGGGAACAAACCTCCCCTCTTTTAGCAATCAACCCCCCATAGTCCTGCCCGGGGCCAATGATCAGCCCGGGTTCGGTGAGCTCGAAAATTGCATAGATATAATCCGGAAACTGAACCACAATTACACCGCTTCGGAGGAAAAGTTAAACCGCCTAAACCAGGAAACTGACCCTGCCAAAAGGGACTCCCTGTGGAAGGTTTTAAAGGAGGAAGTGGTACAGGTGAATAATGAACAGATAAATTTGTTCTCTGAAATGGACCAAGTCCTACCCGAGGAATTTGAAAGCCTTAAAAATGCCGCCGCATATAATGGGAAAATCCTTCAAATCCATGGCAAGGAAATACCGGAATGGCAGGATATTGGAAGGATGGAGTATTATCTGGACAACGGAAAGGAAAACCTAAAGAATTTTACGGATTTCCATCTGGCAGAGTCGGGAAAGGATTATTTCGGGGATCAAAATGGCCGTAATTTATCGGGGATGCTACTTTCAGAGGATTATGGGGAATTCCTTAATTTGAATGAAAAAACCCTTCCCGGTGGGGAAAGGCAGGAGGCCGCCCGGTTGAACGACCTCAAAACGGGATCTTCCCAGGCAGTGGATAAAAAGAAATTTAAGGTGATTGAAAAAAACAAATTCAAAGGAATCCCCCTAAAAAATCGGCTTACAGCAGGAATAGCCATAAACAGCCTTGAATCCCTCACGGAGGGCTTTAACCTCAATTTTCACGGTGGTTTCCATATCACCCATCAATTCACTTTGTTCTCCGGGCCTACCTTAAAAAAGGATTGGAACAATACCAGTATACTTTTAAGGCCTGAAAAAGAAGGTATAGGAATCCAAACAGGTGGACGTTTCACTTATTCCAAATGGCTCGGGCAGGCCGCCTGGGAAAGAAACAAGGTGAATATTAGCTATCCCTCTGGTGCTCCCCGCGAAAGCTATCACGGCATTACGAATTCCCTTCTAATTGGGCTGGGTAGAAAGATCCCTCTGAAGGAAAAGTGGAATGCTGTGATCACCGGGGTCTATGACCTGGGTTTCCAACATGACAGAAGATTGCACAACAGCCCCTTTTTGTTGAGAATGGGTGTAGAGTTCAATTGAATTGTCCGGAATATAACGACCTAAAAGTAAAATGGAGTTAGACGCCGGATGAAAGGCAACTTCAAGCGGGTTTTAAATTGACCAATCTGTCTATGGTGAAAAAATACGCTTAGATGATGCTCAACAAAAACCTCCCCATTACCACCATCACCGTGGGCAATAGTGCAATACCCGTTGCTTTTAAAAACCCCATTTCAAACTCATGCCGGATCAGCAGGATGAAAAACAGGTAGAAGCCTCCCCAAAAAAGGTACCCCACCCGTTCCATGTCCATGATTCCCAATCCAAAAATAGGCCGCTGCATGGCCATCTCCGAAAAGGTGCCGCCTTCATGAATGCCGTAAAGGACGGCCAAAAAAATCAAGCAATTAAGGATCACGGGAATAAAGGAAACGGACAGGGCGAAGGCCAGCTTCCGGGCACAATACGTCTCATCCAACAGCCCGAACATCAGCCATGAGGTAAGCATGTAAAAAATCGACAGCACCAAGGGAACAAAAAAGGCAATCAGGTTGCTGATGCCCATAAAGAGGCTAAAAAGCGCCACGCCCTCCAGTTCACCGGCCTGTAGGGTATACGACCGCCTGGAGATCCAGTAAAAGAGGATACATACCGTAAAGGGGATCAATAGGTGGGCCTGTTTCTTCATCCGAAAATGCTTAAAAATACTTCCAAAAAGGCCGCGGCCACCAAGATGGCCAGGGAGAGGGCCGCCAGGAACATAAATTTGCTGTACTCCATACCGGGCTCCCTATTCAGGATGATGCGCCGGAAAAGGGACACCCCCAGGTAAAACCCCAGGGAGCAGGACAATATAATACCCACAACCTCAATGGAATGCGGCAGCAGGTGGCTTGTTATTACACTTAAAGGCATACTGTCCCCCGCCACGGATAAGGTGTACCCCAATACGGCACCATTATAAAATGTGTTCAACGCCGATACCATTCCCAGCGAAAAGCCACCAAACAGGTTGATCAATGCCACGGAAATATTGTTCACGGCGATAGCCCATACCAACCCTGACTTTGTCTGACCCAAAGGCGAAAAAATGGCACCGTCCCCCTGAGGGGCCAAATCATATCCCGGGTCAATGTGGAACCCTACCAACCCCCCAAGGATATATACTAGGGAGGCCGATAGGGTGAGGGTCCTTAGGTTCATGACCCTTTTACATACCGGAAGCAGCCCCGGCGATCACCCCGCCTGCAGGGCCCGCGACCATGCCCACGCCGAAGCCCCAGGCAGCGGCATCAATGATCCCGATTGTGCCAATGGCCAGGGTCGCCTCCGGGGAAGCACCTCTTTTGGCGGCCACATAACTGATGCCCGCCCATAGTTTTCCATCCTTGGGGGCTAAGCGGTCCACGCTCCCCAGGGCGAAGCTGCCACAGATGGCGGTCAACAATACAAGACTTTTCACTTTGTTTTTCATAGTTGTTTTGGTTTGGTGAGACAATCAAAGGTTATAGGAAGATGCTTTAATAAACCTGGTGTGGAGATAGAGATAGAGGGACACGAGGAAAAAGGCGGTTACCGCATGCAGCGTGCCTATCAGAAATGCCAGCCAGAAATCCCTGTGCAGGTAAAGGACGATCTGTTGGGGTATGGCAAAGGAGAGAAAGCCGATCCCATATCCCCAGGCAAAGGACTTGGTCTTTTTGGGCACCACCCCTCCCCCACAGAAGGGGCATTCGAATTCATGCTCGTTTTTCACCTTCAGGATCAGCATAAAGGGCAACTTTTTCCCACAATGGGGGCAGCAAAACGGTTCCTTTGTCTCCATAGGTCACAACAGTAT
>PXCO01000181.1 GCA_003565295.1 Cyclobacteriaceae bacterium | reverse complement strand
ATTTCTGCCAAATATTCATAACATGATCTATCATCGGGGAACCGTTCCTGAAATTCGAATATAGACAGACTCTTATACTTTATTTCCATAAATTCAGTGTTTAACGGCAATATAGCCTTATTTTAGCCATTTAAAAAGCGCCTTATTCAATAATAATATTCTAAAAAAGGAGGTTATAATGAGTTTAACATTGAAAAAAAATGGTGGAATTTCATCATTAATTGCAGATTTATTGAGTCCTGGGTCATTATTAAAAAGTGATATTTTCAACCGGGAAAGTGATTTAGGATTTTCACGTTTAGGCATCAATCTACCCACCGCCAATTACAGTGAAAACAATAAAGAGTATAAACTTGAACTTGCGGTTCCAGGGCTAAACAAGGATGATTTTTCAATAGAATTGGACAACAACATGTTAAAGATAAGTGCTCAGAAAGAGGAAGAAAAAAGTAAAGAGGAAGACGATGAGTATTCGTTTAAGGAGTATTCATTTAATTCTTTTTCCAGGACCTTTAAATTGCCTGAAAATGTAAAAGAAACCGATATTCAAGCCAAATATGAAGATGGGGTATTAAAGGTCACCATTCCGAAAGAAAAAGAAACGCCGATAAAACCTAAACACAAAATTTCAATAACGTAAATATGTATTTGTTTTTTTGTGGGTTTCCTGAAGGGTTGGCCAAAATTTGGGAAACTTGCGGCCAACCCTTCTTGTTACCACACTGAGCTATTATTGTTCTTATTTTCTGAATTGGAAAAAGATCTACTTTACCTGGTCTGAAAAAATTCCCGGACTAAAGCCAACAATTGATTATCAGACAATTTATCACTGGTTTTGGTATGGATACGTGTTGCTTCAAATGCATGACTACCAGCAAGTCTTTTTCTCAACCGCTCCTTGGCTGTACCAGGACCTATCAGAAAGATATCCTCATAGCCATCTAGTTTGTCTTCCAGTAACCTGAAATATTCTTTCAGTTCATTTTTAGCAATATTGTGCTTACGGTTTTCATTATTGGAAGTATAAGGTGCCGCAGGACCAAATCTGGTATGGTCACTCACTTCCCCATCTTCCCTGAATTGTCTATTGTAGGGCGAATCAATTATTTCCAGCAATCTTGCTTCCCCTTTTTTAAAGCCCACAAGATAAGCCTTGGATTGGTCCAGCCAAACCCCAATTCGAGTATATGGATGCTTTTTCATGTTAATATCTGGTTTTATTATGCAGTATAAATCATACCTGCTTTTTCTTTTTTAAATACGCCATCAGGCTTTTCATAGTAGCCGTATGTCCATAATCTTTTTCCGGTATATCGATATCCAACTTTTCACTCAAAGCAACGATGAATTGCAACGCATCAAATGAATCTATATTCAAAGCCTCGCGCATGTTTTCTTCCCAACCCAGTTGTTCTGGTTTCGTGTCGGGTGCGATTTGCTTCAGGGAATGGAGTACAATCGATTTTATTTCTTCTTCTTGCATCTGTTTAAAATTGTCTTTCTAATAACCCAAACTTGTCCGTCCCAAAAACCGGGAATACCTACCCCGCACCAGGATTTATAGTGCTTGGGGATTTTGCAAGTGCTTATCCATAGCTGCTAAAAACCGGCTGCCGACAAGACCATCTGTAGCACGGTGATCTCCGGACAGGGTAACATATAACATAGGATGGATGCCTACCATACCCTTCTTTGCAAAAGGTTCCTCTGCCACACTACCTAAACCGATAATCGCTACCTGTGGCGGATAAACGATACCAAATACCTTGTCTGCTCCCCCTTCACCCAGGTTGGTAATGGTTACGGTGGAACCTGATAATTCAGAACTTCGAAGATTAAACGATCTGGACCGGGGAATGATGTCATTAAGCCATTCCATAATTTCACCCACCGATTTCAGGTCGGCATTTTTTAAGGAAGGAACCACTATACCCCCACTTCTTAGAGAGACCACAAAGCCAATATTGATTTCATTTTTTATCACCAATTCATCTTCCCATTCCGCGTTCAGTTCGGGGACATCCACTAGAGAAGATGCTACGGATTTGATGAAAAGCGCAGCTGGGAGAATTCTTTTTTGAACGGGAAGTCCGCTATTGGTTTCTGTCAGCCATTCCAAGGCACGGGTCATATCAATTTTCTTTTCTAAATAATAATGAGGAATTTCCCGGTTGGATTTACTCATTGCTGCCGCCACAGCAGTTCGGATGGCTTTAATTGGGGGAGTCTTGTGTTCTTTTTTGACTTCCACGATGGCTTCATCCGCTTTTTCGGTAAAGCCCCCCATTTCTTTGGATGGACCAACTGCTTCAGCCAAAGCTTTTTCCACATCTTTTTTCACAATGGCACCTTCAGGTCCAGTACCGTTAATCACCGAATAGTCCAAATTATTTTCTAATGCAATCCGCTTTGCCAGTGGAGTGATTTTGACCCGTCTTTCTTCTTTTTCTTCGCTTGTTTTGGCAGGAACCTCCTCACTCTTTTCCGGTTCTTCGGAGGAAATTGCGGATGGAATATCCTTTTCCTCGGTTACTTCACCCAATGGCCTTATGATGGCCATGATTGTTCCCACAGGAACCTTTACCCCCTCCTCAAGGAGCAGTGTGTCTATAACACCTTCATCAAAAACTTCAATTTCTATCAACCCTTTTTGTGTGTCTACATCGGCAAGAATATCCCCTCTTTTCACCTGATCACCCGGTTTTTTTCTCCACTCTACCAGTGTACCATCTTCCATGTCCGCACCCAGGCTGGGCATTTTAAATTCAATCATAGCCCCATCATTTTTCTGATTGTACTCACAATATCCTGAGATTGGGGAACTGAGGCCTCTTCCAAATGCCGGGGATAGGGTATGGGAACTTCTACGCCACATAACCTCTGTAAAGGAGCATCCAATTCAAAAAAAACCTTTTCTATTATCCTGGAAAACACCTCTGCAGCCATACCCCCTGAACGCCAGGCATCTTCCACCACCAATGCCCTATGGGTTTTGGCAACAGAAGCCAGAAAGGTCTCCTCATCCATCGGCCTTAATATCCTCAAATCGATTACTTCCACTTCAATGCCTTGACTTGAGAGTTCCTCCGCAGCCTCCAAAGATTTGTATACCCCATTCCCATAGGTAATTAGGGTAATGTCTTTTCCGTCTCTCCGTACCTTGGCTTTAGTGATGTCCATAGCGCCTGCATCAGAAGCAATCTCTTTTTCCATGTTTAGCATAAAGGTATATTCAAATAAAATCACCGGATCCGGGCTTTTTAGTGCGGTCAGGAGCATCCCTCTTGCATCTTCATGCGTACCCGCCGATAAAACAACTAATCCAGGTACGTGCGCAAAGTAGGGTTCCCAGCTATGAGAATGCTGTGCGGCAAGCTGACGGCCGATACCACACCCCATTCTAATCACAAGGGGCACATTGAGCTGCCCTCCAGACATATGCAATAAAGTAGCGGCGTTATTTATGATCTGATCCATGGCAAGCAGACTGAAATTGACGGTCATTACTTCTACTATGGGTTTCATCCCCGCCATCGCTGCACCAATGCCCGCACCTACAAAGCCCGATTCTGAAAGAGGCACATCCATGATTCTTTCCGCTCCAAATTCCTGTAAAAGCCCCTTGCTGACTGCAAAAGCCCCCCCATAATGTCCTACATCCTCACCCATCAAAAATACCCTTTCGTCATTGAGCAATGCTTCCCGTATCCCTTGTTTTAAAGCTTCCCTATAGGTCATTTTTACCATTTCCATCTTCAATTTGCTTTTATGCCTTTTGCCCGCTGTATACAAACTTTGTAAGGTCCTCTATAGGCTCCCAGCTGCCTTCATCAGCAAAGATTACCGCCTTTTTAATTTCAGCCTCAATTTGCTTTTCCATTTCGTCGATTTGCTTTTTAGAAAGCAGCTTTTTATTTATCAAATGCTGCTGGTATTTGGGAATTGGGTCCTTCTTTTTCCATTCCTCCACCTCTTTTTTATCTCTGTAAAGCTCAGCATCAAACATGGAATGCGGACGGAAACGATAAGTGTTGCATACCAGAAAATAAGGCCTGTTATTGGTTTTAATGTATTTTACAGCATCATTGGCTGCCTTACTTACCGCAATCAGGTCCATGCCATCTACTGCATAAGCTTCTATTTCATACGCCCCACCTTTTTTTTCAAGATCCTGCATGGCATGGGTATACTTGAGGGCAGTACCCATTGCATAGAGATTATTTTCACAAACAAATAAAACCGGGACTTGCCATAATGCTGCCAGGTTCATGGCTTCATGAAATTCCCCTTCCGCTGCTGCACCTTCCCCAAAAAAGCAACAGGTAATGATGTTTTTTTGCTGCTTCTTGGAGGCCAGGGCCATGCCTACGTCCATAGGCAAGTGCCCGGCCACTATGGCGTTACCACCGTAGAAATTTATGTTGGCATCAAATAGGTGCATAGAGCCTCCCCTTCCTTTGCTACAGCCCTCTAGTTTGCCATACATTTCAGCCATGATGGCACCGGAATCCATATTTTTGGCCAAGGCATGACCATGCTCTCTGTAGGTGCTTAATACATAATCTTCATCTGACAATGCCTGTGTCACCCCCACCGCAACCGCTTCTTCACCGATATATAAATGTAAAAACCCCCTTATTTTCTCCTTTGTATACTGTTCTGCAGATTTTTCCTCAAATCTCCTGATCAGCATCATTTGGTACAACAGGTGCCGTTCTTGTTCTCCCGGGGATACTTTCTTTTCTTTAGCCCTCTTTTCCATGTGTATTTTATATATTTGAGGAAGCCACTCCTTGTCCCATTCCAGAGAAGCCCCCAGAAACCCTTCAGCTCTTAAGAAGACCATTTTCTTCCCAAATTATGAAACTATGGCCCTTTATCTTGATATAATCAATTGGTTTCCAAAGTGGACAAATCCCCCTCAGGCAATCCCAATTCACGGGCTTTAAGCAGCCTCCTCAGAATTTTCCCGCTTCGGGTCTTTGGTAGGTTTTCCACAAATTCTATTTCTTTAGGGGCCACTGCCGGTCCCATTTCTTTTCGTGCAAAACCGGTAATTTCCAGTTTCATATCATTGCTATCTTCATAGCCTTCCTTCAACACAACAAAAGCCTT
>PXCO01000239.1 GCA_003565295.1 Cyclobacteriaceae bacterium | reverse complement strand
GGCAGCCGAACCACCAAATGGGCCAATATACCTGCTGGATTCAGTATTTGTTGTTAAATTATGCATTTCGTATAGCTCTACCCCATGCTTAAGCAATTCTTTACGATACTTGGCATAACCTGCATGAACAACAGCTACGTCTGTCGCATCCAGAGAATTTGTAAGGATACGAACTCTGACACCTCGTTCCACCAACCGGATGAAAGCTTCGGTACCGGATGCAGTCGGGACAAAATAGGGTGTAATTAAGATCACTTCCGTTGTTGGTAAATCAAGAATTTCCTCAAAATGATGGGTTATCATCTCCTCCGGTTCGGCTTCACCAAGCCCTTTGGCGGGGTCATCACTAACCATCCGTGTTTTTGCCCATTTGAATGTCAGTTCACCCTCCATCAACTCATGAATAAAGTCGGAGTGACGTATAGCGTTTATATAGTCTCTTTGTGCGGCATTGGATTCATCACTTAAAGCTTTATCGGTAAGCTGATCTAATGGATCTATATTAACGGATGGGAGGATGCGATTTACCGGATAGGATGATTGACTGGCCCAATAACGGTCGAAATCTTCAGATACCTCATTCACTACCGAACCAATGGTAAGAACATCCAGATCAATAAACTGCATACCACTGTCTGCACCAAAATATTCATCACCGATATTACGCCCACCAATAATGGCCGCCTGGTTGTCAGCAACAAATACTTTGTTGTGCATGCGCCGGTGAACTCTTGAAAAATCGGTCAGAAAACCCAGCCATTTCGGATTTCGAACCACAAATGGATTGAACAGACGAATTTCGATATTCGGGTGGTTTTCCAGGGCTGACAGCACCTCATCCAGCCCCGTGATACCGTTATCGTCAAGCAGCAAGCGTATCCTAACACCTTGTTCGGCAGCATCATGCAAAGCCTCCAATAAAAGTCTTCCGGTAATATCATCACGCCAAATGTAGTATTGGATGTCCAGAGTTCGCTCGGCAGCCTGTGCCAGCAATACCCGGGCGGCAAACGCATCGAATGGGTTCTGCAATGGATAAATACCGCTCTTATTCGGATTTTCCGCTGCCAATGGCGAAACAGCCATGCCCAGGCCGGTTTCTCGGGCTTCTTCCTCTTCAAGGGCAGTAGAAACGCTACGGTCTTCCAGCGAAGGTAGAGTGCATCCAAATAACAAAATGCAAAAACAGAAAAACAACTGCAGTTTAATAATACCTAAATTAGATTTATGCCAATAATTCATTCCATTTTTTTCTGACTTTTATGAATAATTATCCATCGACTAATATTCAATATTCGGCTTTAAGATACTAACGAAACCAATCGGTCCATATACATTGTAACGTTTCTTAAATCTGCTACTCAACGTTGTTCAGGTTGTCGACCAAATAAAGATGAATATTCAAAGCTAAAGCATAAACATATCACTTATTTCTTTTTAGGAACAGGTGTTTTCTTTCTTCAATTTAAGCTTGGTTTAAGCATCAATGTCTTATCCTAAGTCTTAAATGGTATACGGTTGGATTACAAATGAATCGATACCTGAAGAAACATACTTAAAACTGGAAAGTCATGTTTTTCGATCATCATTTTTTTGGCATGCACTGGGTATGGTGGATTATCATGGCCATACTCGTTCTGCTGGTCATTTTTAATGTCATTCCCTATCGGCCAAGGACCGATTTAACCGAAGACGCCCTGGATATTCTAAAGAAAAGATTTGCCCGGGGTGAAATTGAACGGGAAGAGTTTGAAGAACGAAAAAAGATATTGAAACAAGCCAAATAACTTAAAACAATCAGAGATTATGAAAACTATCAACGTAGCGGTAAACGGATATGGAGTCATTGGAAAACGGGTCGTTGAAGCAATCGACCTGCAAGAGGATATGAAACTGGTCGGCATCGGTGATGTGGCTGCCGACTGGAGAATTCAAACCGCAGCTTCAAAGGGATATGCTATTTTTGCCAACACGGAAGATGGCCGGAATGCGATGACTCAGGAGAACATTCAGGTAGCCGGTAATCTTGACGATCTGCTTGATGCCGCCGATGTAGTTGTGGACTGTACACCCAAAAAATTCGGCGCCGAAAATGCCCAACGTTATAAAAGTGCCGGGGTGAAGTTCATTGTTCAGGGGGGCGAAAAACATCACATAACAGGCCACTCTTTTGCCGCTGAATCCAATTATATCTCAGCTTTGGGAAGGCATTCAACCCGTGTTGTATCCTGCAATACAACCTCCATCGTGCGAACACTTAGTGCGTTGAAACGTGCGGATTTATTGAAAAAAGCGCGCGGCACGCTGCTGCGCCGGGCTACCGATCCGTGGGAAAGCCATAAAAACGGTATCATGAATACAATGGTACCCGAACCGAAAATTCCCAGTCATCAGGGGCCGGACGCGCAAAGCGTGGACCCTGAACTGGATGTAGTGACAGCCGCCGTAAAAGTGCCTCAAACACTTTCCCACCTGCACTACTGGACCGTGCAATTGACCCGTGAAGCATCCAAAGAAGAAGTGCTGAAAGCGTTTGACACCTCTACCCGAACCGCATTTATAAAAATGAGCGACGGCCTCTCGGCCAATAATGCCGTCAAAGAGTTGATGCTCGACATAAACCGTCCCCACGGCGATATGTATGAAGTGGCCATTTGGGAAGACATGCTGAAAGTGGAGGGAGATGAGCTATACTACGCATATCTGGTGGATAATCAAGCCATTGTCATTCCTGAAACCATTGATGCAATCCGTGCATTAACGGAAATTGAATCCGATCCTCAAAAATCGATTGATAAAACAAACCAGTCGCTGGGTATCAGACAGCAATTTGTATAGAGAGTAAAATCATAGAGGAGAAACCATGAAAAAATTAAACGTAAAAAAACTGGGATTGGCATTCGGTTCAACCGCAGCGATTTTGTATCTGGGATGTGTATTGTTGATGTTTACCGTAGGTCAGGAAGGAACCGTTGCCTTTTTTAATACCCTCCTGCATGGGTTCGATACCTCAGCAGTAATCCGGATGGATATTCCCTGGTGGGAAGCCCTGATGGGAATTGTTCAAACGTTTATTCTGGGATGGCTTGTAGGAGCGCTTGTGGCGGCAATTTATAACATTGGATCAGATCAACATACTGCATGAATGCAATCAAAAAATCAGTAATTACATGTCCGATTTGTGGTCATAAAAAAACTGAAGTGATGCCCGTGGACGCATGTCATTTTTTTTATGAATGTGAAAACTGTAACACAATTCTAAAACCCAAGAAGAATGACTGCTGTGTATATTGTAGTTATGGCTCAGTTGCGTGCCCTCCGGTTCAACAAAAAGAAGGTAATTGCGAATGGTAAGTTGAACCTGTTCAGAAAACATACCAAAAGAATCATCCTGTGGGCCTTTATCCTGCATACAATATGAGAATTTGCACAATGTATTTTTCTGTACGACATGTGGGACTGGCCTTTTCTGAAAGGGACGTTGTGGATATGGGCAGCGATCTTTGGGGATATCTTGATCGTTTTGGGCCTATGGAAAGGAACTACTTTGCTGGTGCCAAATGTGCAATTTGAATCTCCCGGATTGAAAGGATAAACGATTTTATTGGTGCTGAGTTTTATGGCAAGTATATTCATGGAATGGCTCGCCATCTATTTTGATCTGTGGCAGTACACAACGGCTATGCCATCTATAACGATTTTCAATTATGAAGTGGGGTTTTCTCCCATATTACAAATCACATTATTACCGGCATTGAGCATCTATCTGGCGAGTTAAACCATCATAATAAATCCATCCAAAACTATGAAAACTATATTCACTACTATTCTATTTCTGGCTGTCAGTTTTTCGGCCTATGCGCAAACCGATAAGGATAAATCTGAAGTACTGAAAGCATTGCAGGACTTCGAGGTAGCCATTATTGAAAGCGACTCTGTAAAAGCGGAAAATCTGCTTGATGCAGACGCACGAATTGTCGAAGGGAGTCAAATCGAAACGAAGGATGAATATTTAGCCCACCATTTTTTCTCTGATGGACAATTTCTTTCTGCCATGAATCGTGAGCAGGTATCACAGGAAGTTTTTGTGAATGGAAATACCGCGTGGGTTACATCAAAATCTCACCTTTCGGGCGTGTATAACGATCGTGACCTAAGTCTAAGCAGTATGGAACTGATAGTCCTGAAAAAAACCGAGAATATCTGGAGAATTGCGGCAGTACACTGGTCATCCGGCCCTAACTAAGACAGAAACAAATATAAACATTAACATTTAAATGGAGTCATTATGAGCTATCATATCACAACAACATTTAACGGAACTTTCGAAGAAGCGATTGAAAAAGTGATCGCTGAACTGAAGAAAGAAGGGTTTGGCGTGCTAACGGAAATTGACATTAAAAAAACCCTGAAGGAAAAACTCGATGTCGATTTTAAAAAGTATAGAATTCTTGGAGCCTGTAATCCAAACATGGCTTATCAGGCGCTGCAAAAAGAGGACAAAATCGGAACCATGTTGCCCTGCAATGTCATCGTGGAAGAACATGAAGATGGCACAGTTGAAATTTCCGCTGTTGATCCCATGGCTTCCATGCAAGCTGTTGAAAATGAAGATTTGGCAGAAATTGCAACCCAGGTTCGTGACCAGTTGCGAAGTGTTATCAAAAACATATAGAGCAATCATTTGTTTTGCGAAATCATCAAAACAAAGTGCGAGATGGTGCGATTTTGATCTTAACTCTGTTTAACGATAATTACCTCTTGCACTATGAGAAAGGGTAGTGTAGTAATTTCTGAATTTATAGTATTTGATTTAACCACCCTATTTTCCCCTCCTTAAAAAGGAGGGGATTTAATCTTTTAAATTAAAACAAGTATAAACATATTATCTCCTAAAAATGCTTCCAGACTGGATCCCTAATATTCACCCGTTTATTGTTCACTTCCCCATAGCGTTACTCGTTGTCGCCGTACTTTTTGATCTCTCACGTCTCTGGTTCAGAGAACAGAGCTGGCTGCAAAATACAGTTATTGCACTCTACACCACCGGCACGATCGGGCTAGTTGCAGCCTTTTGGTCCGGCAGGCAAGCGGTGGAGACCGTCTCCGTGACCGGAAGTGCTG
>PXCO01000043.1 GCA_003565295.1 Cyclobacteriaceae bacterium | reverse complement strand
GCAAGCTCAGAGAGTTCTTTAAATTGAATCAGTTCATTCGGGGAAAGTTTTTCACCCTGATTAATTCGTGCTTTTAGTTCTTCAAATTTTGCCATGTCTTCTTCAGAAATGGGCCCAGCTGGGTTAGGCCGGGTAAAGTTATCTGCCGCGTGCCCTTTCGCCCTTGCGATGAATTCGGGAACCGAGGCTTCTTTCATAATTTCGTCAGCCAACTGGTCGGCTGTTTTCTGTCCCTCGTCCTCTTTCTTTTTTCTGGACTTTGCCGCTGCTACGCCGCCGCCGACAGCACCAGCACCTCCAACTCCCAGGGCAGCTTTCTGCGCTTTGGTTAGCCCCTTCTGTGCCACATTCTTAACTGCTGGGTATTTCCACGGAACAAGGTTCGCCTGCTTTTCCGTCTTTTCCTCTTTCTTTTTCTGAGTGGCTTTTCCAATGCCCGCACCAGCTAAGGCACCGCCGCCAAGTCCCAGCGCCATCTTCTGCGCTTTGGTTAAACCTTTTTTCGCAGCCGGATTCGCCGTCATGGCTTTGGTTGCTCTTGGCACCAAAGCGCCTGCCGCTTCTTTGATGATTTCATCGGCCAGTTCAGCAGCTTGCTTTTGCTGTTGCGCGATGTAGTCGTCACGCTTACGTTTTAGTAAATGCCCGCCAGCAGCACCTGCCAGCGCTCCCGCACCAGCACCAAGTGCGGCACCTTTTGGGCCACCAAAAGCGCCAACCGCGCCACCGGTAAATCCGCCCATAATGCCCATGCCTGCTTCGGGCCGCACAACATTTTGAGGCACCTTCGCAGCCAGTTGATCAAATCTCTGAGCTTCGTCTTCAGAGATTTGACCGGCATCAACCTTAGCTCCAAGAGAGATAAATTCCTGCATCTCATCTTCCGTTACCTGCCCCCACGGGTTCTTCTCAGTCAAAAGACGAGCCTCTTTTACAATCCCCTCAGCCATCTTTTCCACGTATTCATCCGCTGGCGTCATTTTCATCGCCAACTTGTGCATGTCCTCAGATACCATATCGGCCACGGCTTCCCGGATGGTTACGGGTTCGCTGGCAATCTTTTGAAACAGGTCTTCCTTAAACGCGTCCTGATAATCTTCGTTCATAAAAATGCCCTTGTATTCGCTTGCTACTTTTTCCATCATTGTTCAAATTCCTCCTTTTAATTTTTGCTACCTTATTACCGAACGAATCATTTCATCAGCTGTTTTTTCAATTAAATCCTCATACGAAGAAGCGCTTTTTAGTGCCGGGCTCTTCATCCTGGATCCGAGTCTGGTAACGTTCTGACTCCCGAGCGCTGACCCAAGCGCCGCACCGCCCACAGCACCACGTGCCATCGACGAGCCTACGTTTTCACCTTTCGGCGTTGTGGCTGCGCCGCCAAGCGCACCCGCTGCCGCACCGGTAGCCGCCCTTCTTCCGAGCGATTGCCCGGCAAATCGACCAACAGCACCTTTCGCACCTGCAATTAACGGGGCAATCGCCGCCGCTACTTTTTCCACTTCTTTTTCATAATGCACCCCAGAGTCACTCCTCTCTTTTCCTGCCTTATTTCATGCCCCTATTATACTCGATTCAAAAGCCCTGATAAACCATATTTTTCCCATATAAGTAAGAAAAGAGAGAAAACTAATTTTTCTCTCTTTGATTTTCTGCTATACTAAAGATGAGACGATCAAAAATGAAAGGAGACTTTTCAATGACCAGTCAAAACAACAAAGCGTACGTGGAAAATCTGATCCCCGGTGCTACCGAGGGAGAAAAGAAAAAAATGCTGGAGGTTCTTGACAGCTACGGCGAAAACAAATGGTGGCTATCCAAGGATCCGGAAGAAGTAGTAGGGCATCAGATTCAAGAAAAATACCTCTTAATCGACTTCAACCACCTGAGGCAAATGATCGCTTATCTTCTCAAGCGGCCTGTTTCATTAAAGGAATTTGACGAGGGCAACCCGTATGAAAAGTTAAAGCAGGAGATCCGCAACAAGTTAAAAGAGAGCGAAAGACAGGTTGCGGAAAAATAACTACAACCCAATCACACAAAAACAAGCTGACGTTTAACGATTCTGTCAGCTTGTTTTTGTTCATTCTGAAGGAGGTTGTCAAAAATGACAAAAGAAGAATTCACAGCTACGGTACTGAAAAATCAAGAGGAACGAAAGTTAAAAGAGAAGAAGCGGAAAGAGGCAGAGATCGCCTCGTACCGATCAGACGTCTTTAAACGCAATTATCGAAAAAATAAGCGCTAACTTTTTTCCCTTAGTTCTTTTCTCGTTTGCTGGGCTTTTCCGGTAAATGTTCCCTTGTAAATTGGAACGGTTTCGCGCCCTAGGTACTCGGCAGCTTTTAATCGATGATGCCCGTCCAATAAGATGCGTTTGCCCTTTGTCTGTGGCTTGATGCCATGAAGCTTATCGACAGTGATCAGCGGTTTGATGGCTTTTCCCTTGAATGCTTCTGCCATATCCCGGACCTTCTTTAGATCTGTTGGCTTATCCAATCCCTGCAGGTCTGATACTTTAGCAGTAGATTTTTCCCATTTATAATTTTTCACCAACGCTAACGCTTCATCGACGGCCGGATTTTTGTATTCGTGGCTCGTTGCCATCATCGTGGCGATATTTTGTTGCATCTGGCTTTTCAGCGCTTTTTTGATATCCGGCAACTCCTGCTTCGATGCCTGTTTCTGAAAAGGGTTTGGACGTACGTTGGCAGGCCTTGGTCTTAAATCTTCCGGATCAATGCCATATTCTTTCATGGCTTTCATGCCTTTTGGTGTTAACTTATACACCATTTTTTCCAGCTTAAACGCCGCTTCCTTATTAATCTGTTCGCGGTACATAGCCACTTTATTCATTTCAATTTCCCACCTTGGTGTAAAAGTTTGGTTAATGGGCTTGACCTTGGTGATGCGATCGGTCTTAAACCGCCGAATGGAATCTTTCTCCGGGTCAAAACCCCAGAAATCTTTATTGTCTAATTTATATGGTTCTACGGTGCGCTTGGATTCGTTGCCAGCCTTATCCCGATACGTCATCTCAAGCATCTGCTTTTTTTTACCTGCGCCATAGATACGAATGTTTTGCCGTTTCTTTTGTAAATCTTTCCACTTTTGTTGCAACCGTCCGATCAATGTGTACCACCTCCCTTTCCTCATTATAATCGAAAGGAGTGCCGATGAACAATGGAAAAACAAATGATCCTCGCCGAAATCATCGCCCGAACCGTTCGAGAAAATGGCGTGCCGCTGGAGCGTGTTCAGGAAGAAGTGACAAACCACCAGGAAAAACCCATTGACGAAATTCAGCACCACTTACACAATACCTTCAAACGAAAGGATGGCGACTAACCAATGCTTAGAAAAATTCATAGCCGCATCGGACTGGAAGAGAGGGATATGTTCCATGAGCAGTCCGGCGCACTAGCGGAAAAACTCTTTCCAATCCAAAGACAATTGGACGAATACATTGTCGAAAAAAAGAAGCTGCACCACATCGACCTTTTCGACAGCAAAATGATTGCCCTAAAAACTGAACTGTATGAAGCAATCAACGAATGGCGAGGGTTCAAGCACTGGTCGGACAACCGAAAACCAACAGAGAATTTATTGGAAGAGTTGTCCGACACGCTCCACTTCATTCTCTCTGTGGGAATCGAGCAGGAGGTCGATCAGCTTTATGCAGAGTGTCCAAAGCCGCTTATCCGATATGCCTCGGACGACTTTACCACAATGGAACTGATCGATGAAACCGACCGGCTTATTAACAAGTTTAAGGAGGAGAAGCATGTGTATGCCTGGCACCTGATGTTTGAACAGTTCCTGCAAATGGCAAAGCGTTTCGGTTATGAGGTGCACGACTTATATGAGGCATACTTAAATAAAAATCAAATTAACTTCGACCGCCAGGACAATGGCTACTAAAACACCTTTTAAGGTGTTTTTTTATTTCAGCGAAAGGAGGCGCTTATGTCGAACTTAGCGCACGCAACAAAGGGCGACTTAAAAACTCGAATTCTGCAAAACGAGATTGACAGCGTGATCGGCGAAATTCTCTGTTTTGAGACACTGTACAACGAAGAGGATCGTGTCTGGCATCGCGCTAAAATGAAGGAGGTGTACGCCACAGCACTGAACAGCGATGCCAGAAATCTCGTCCCCAACATGTCCGAGTTGATGGATGAGGTGATGGAATTTAACACAGACCGCATCATGGAAGTCGCTTACCTGGATTTTGACTATCAGTCGCTTGACGAAGGATACTTTGAAATGGTGGCGCATATACTTCATGATGACGCATACGGCAACACGGAAGAAGACCGGGGGCAACACGCGCAGGAGGCGCTGGTAGATATCTGGATGGAAGAACTGATGATGATGAACATGGGGCAGAATGACTACATTGATCACATGATGACAGACCTTGGGCTTTCCTACGTAGAAGATACGCTCTACATGCACGATGAAGACGGCGAGTATGTGGATACAACGCTCTTGATCAACGATTGCCAGAACTTGCTCCTTCCGGATATTCACTTTTTCACCGCACATTTGTCGCCGGAATTATCCCCGGAAAATCACCTCAACTACTTTTTCGAATGCCGTTTCCTATCATGATACAATAGAAAGAAAAGGAGGAATGAAACAATGGACATCATTGAACGCATTAATCAATACAAGCAAAAACCCATGCCCCTGGCGGTCTTAAAATCTATCGTGAACGACCCACCACCAGTTGAGTTGGGTGTTGGAAAAATCGATGACGGGGAGCACGTGGTGATCAAATTGTATGAGGATAAGTTAGTTATTGCTACAATCGGAGAAACGGGAGAGACTAGCACCGTCATCACTGATGACGTGGACCCGGAAAAACTCCCCATCGACGGTTGCCGTTTTTACCGCAACCGCGTTCACCGAAAGTTTGGCCTGTGGATGGAAATGAGCGGCAACCCCATCCGGTCTATTGGGCGAGCGAACACAGAAAAATTTCGAACTGAGTTTGATGACCATGCGTAAATGGCAAGCGGAATTACTGCTGGCGTTATTAGCCTTGTCGATCATCGCTGTATTAGCGGATATCGCCATTCGGGAGGGGGTGTTTCAATGAACGACGTGCTAAAAGATGGAATTGTG
>PXCO01000376.1 GCA_003565295.1 Cyclobacteriaceae bacterium | reverse complement strand
GTTGAATAGATTGCTTCGTCGTACCTCCTCGCAATGACGATTTATTTTAGGGCTTCTGATAAGACTTTGATAATCTCGTCTTGAATGTCGGAGATCTTTTTTTCGGTGGTTTGATATTTCTTCAGCAATATCTCAGGACTCTCCAGCTTATCAGTCTCCTGATGCGGGTTTTTGATATCCAGATTGTATCCCCTGTTTTTGATTTCTTCTGCAGAAACCTTCCAGGCATATTGGCTGTAAGCTTCATTCTCACGGTCATTCCACCATGCTTTTTCCAAGTCAAACTCCTTAATATGAATCGGTTTGCCTTTGTTGTAGCTCTTTACTCCATCCGGGTAGGGATGTTCAAAGTACCAGATATCTTTGGTCGGTTGCCCTTTTTCGAAGAAAAGCAAATTGGTCTTGATCCCTGTGTAGGGATTAAATACACCATTGGGAAGGCGCACGATGGTGTGCAGGTTACAGCGGGCCATCAACTCTTCTTTGATTCGGGTTTTGACACCTTCCCCAAAGAGCGTCCCATCGGGCAAGACCACGGCGCACCTGCCGCCATCCTTAAGCAAGCGGATAATCAAGGCCAGGAAGAGATCTGCTGTTTCCTTGGTTCGGAATTTCTGTGGGAAATTGGTCTCGGTCCCATCCTCTTCCACACCCCCAAAAGGTGGGTTGGTGAGAACGATATCTACCTTATCCCCAGATCCCCAGTCTGCATAGGGTTTACTAAGAAGATTGTCCCTCCGCACCGCCGGCACATCAAAGCCGTGAAGCATAAGGTTGGTGGTGCAAAGCAAATGGGGAAGTGGTTTTTTCTCGACTCCCCGAATGGTGGTCTGAAGGTCACGCTCATCTTGATCGGTTTGCGCCCGTTGTTTTTTGTGTTCAATGGCACAAGTCAGAAATCCACCAGTCCCACAAGCTGGATCCAGGATAGTTTCCTTAAGTTGGGGATGGATGATATCCACCATAAACTGTGTAACCGCCCGAGGGGTATAATATTCTCCCGATGAACCTGCCGACTGCAATTCCTTAAGGATGGTTTCGTAGAGATCATTGAACAGGTGCCGGTCTTTGGAGCTGTTGAAATCGATCTTGTTGATCTGATTGATCACCTGACGGAAAAGGGTTCCGTTTTTCATGTAGTTATACGTATCCTCAAAGACCGAACGGATAATTTTGGCTTGGGGACTGATGCTGAAATCCAGTTCTTTCAAGGCAGGAAACAGCTCATTGTTGACAAAGTCCATCAGGGCATCCCCGGTCAGGCCTTCTTCATTGGCTGCCCAGTTTTGCCATTTGAATTGGTCTGGAATGGGGCTTTGGTAATCTTCTATGGTAATTTCCCATTCTTCCTCCTTATCCGCAAAAATCTTCATAAAGAGCATCCAGACCATCTGCGAGATGCGCTGTGCATCCCCATCTACTCCTGTGTCTTTCCGCATGATATCGCGGATGCCTTTGATATTGGTGGTGATTGTACTCACTATGCGATTGATTTATAAATTTCGTTTTCTAATTCTTTGATGGCCTCTTCAAAGTCCTTACTTTTCCCAAAAGCCCTAACCAGTTCCACAGGAGAACCTAATTCATTGAGCGGCTTTACCTTTAGGACAGATCCTCGCTCGATAGTTGTGATTCCTTCTTCTTCATATTTATCAAGCAAGGCATTCAGAACAGCCTGGGCCTTTTCGCTGTATTTGGCAAAGTAATTTCGCTTTCTTACTTGCTCTGCCCGTTCTTTTCGGGTAAGGGGAGGCTGATCAAACGCCACATGGCAAATCAGGTCAAAATCATCCATTTCTTTTCCTACCTCTTCCCGTAAGGCTTCCAATAATATTCCCTGCTCGGCAAGCTCAGCCAGTAGAATTTCCTTCTTTTCCGTTTCGGTCCAGCGCTGCATAAATTCATCCAGCGAACCGAAACTTTGATCGATGTTTTTCCGCGTGTAGTCCCTTAAAGACTCCGTGATCAACCTGCCATCTGCGCCGAAGTATTGGATCCGTTGATTGATGACGGTTACTTGCACATTGTTAACGAAGTATTTTTTGGGTTCCCCGTCTGGATCAGGTAAATGAATAAGTATATCAGGGGCAGGAGGTTCTAAACCAGGTCGATCCAGGTCCTGGACTCCTTCAAAATCTTCTAATTCTTCTGGAACTTCATTTTCTGGCGGAACAGGGGATTCGTCAATGCCAGGTTCGTAGATCTGGACCGGTTCCCCATCAAAATCCGGATCAGCAAAGAGGTTGGTAACCTTTCGGAAATCCATAATGGTAAAGTAGAGCTTTCCCTCCGCTTCCCTAATTCTGGTGCCTCTTCCAACGATCTGTTTGAATTCCGTCATCGAACCGATGTTGGCATCCAGAACAATCAGTTTCACCATTTTGGTATCTATGCCTGTGGTCAGCATTTTGGATGTGGTAGCGATCACCGGAAAGCGTTCTTCCACATCCGTAAAGTTGTCCAGCTCCCGCTTGCCAACTTCATCGTCCCCGGTGATTTTGACCACATATTGCGGGTATTGGCTCACGAGATCTGCATTGGCGTTGATCAGTGCCTGTCGCATGCGCTGTGCATGTTCTATGTCAATGCAGAAGACGATTGTTTTGGCAAAGCGATCGGTAGCTTTTAAAAACTCCGTAACCTTATTTGCGATCAGTTGTGTCCGTTGATCCATGACCATTTTGCGGTCATAATCTTTCAGGTTATAGATTCGGTCTTTGATTTCATTGCCAAATTTGTCCAACATGCCGGAAGTTGGCCGCCAACCTTCATCCAGGTTGGTAGTGATTCTTACCACTTTATACGGCGCCAAAAAGCCATCCATAATTCCCTGCTTGAGGGAATAGGTATAGACAGGATCTCCATAATAGTCCATGTTGGAGATGTCTTTGGTTTCTTTTGGGGTGGCCGTCATTCCGATCTGCGTGGCGCCTTCGAAATAATCCAACACTTCCCGCCAGGCAGAGGCTTCCGAAGCAGACCCTCGGTGGCACTCGTCCACGACGATCAGATCAAAAAAGTCCTTGCTGAATTCTTTATAAGCATTTTTTTCCTCCTCATTGCTTGTTAATCCTTGATACAGGGCAAAGTAGATTTGATAGGATTTGTCAATTTTTCGGTTTTTGATGATATGCATGATATCACTTCCAAATGGGGAGAAGTCTCCATTTTTGGTCTGAGTGAGAAGGGCATTTCTGTCAGCAAGAAACAGGATTCTTTTTTTGATCCCTGTTTTCCACAGTCTCCAGATCAGGTTAAAGGCAGTGTATGTTTTTCCCGTTCCCGTAGCCATGACCAGCAGAATTCTATTTTGTCCTTTGGCGATCGCTTCGATCGTCCTATTCACCGCATTAGCCTGATAGTACCTCAGGTTCATGCCGGAATCATCCACAAAGTAGTCCTGCTCTACTATTTCTCGTTCTTTAGGTGTCTCTATTCCTTTGAATTTCAGGTATTTTTCCCAAAGGGTTTTTGGTGAAGGGAACTCGTTCAAAGAGATTTCTTTTTCTCTTATTTCCGAATTGGTCTTATCATGAAAAACAAAGGAGTCACCATTGGAGGTAAAGACAAAAGGAAGTTGAAGAATTTCGGAATATTCCAGGGCTTGCTGCATGCCTGAACCTACCCCTTTTTTGTTATCCTTGGCCTCAATAATGGCCAGCGGAATATTATTTTTGTAGTAGAGAATGTAGTCGGCTCTTTTTCTTGTTCCCCGGGTATGAAGAGAGCCTTGAACAATGATTCGTCCGTCGGTAAAAAACACCTCTTCACGGATTTGCTTTTGAATGTCCCAACCTGCTTTTTTCAGTGCAGGAGTAATGAATTTGGTGCAAATATCTCGCTCAGAGAGGCTCTTTTTGTACATCGGCAAAAGTCAGAAAAAAGAATTTAGGTTTAAATATATTAGTTTGAGGCTTAAAAGAAAACTTTTCATCGGGATGAGTTCAGGAAAGCGATGAATTCATTTTTTACCACTATTAAAAGATTAAAGGTCCTGGATGGGTTTTCCTCAGTAGCTTTTGTTAGAATTCCTTGTTTTAAAACGGTAAAAATTCACAAAATCTGCTGGTTCAAAACTACACTTTGCAACCATTTGTTGATTTAAGGAAGCATTACTGTTGGGGTGGATCAATGAATTCCCTATTTTCTTCTCAAACGAAAGAACCCTGGTACGTAGCTATGCTCATTTCCCTCAAGTCAATGCATCAACCCAAAAGCCAGAGGGATATTCTTCTCCCACCTCCGGATTTGATACCGTCCTCGGCGATATAAGCATTGGGGAGACCTATGATCTGTTGAGCAGTTTTGTTTTGTCCCCCTATTTTTCAGAAACTTGAATTAGCCGATTCCTTTTGTTTTTTGTGAAAAACATAAATTGATAATGTTATTTATTAAAAACAGTTATAGTTTAGGGTGATTTCCTATCCGGGATTCAACTGACACAAAATTTTAATTCCAGAGGCCCGTTTCTGCATCAGAATACGAGGTCCAAATAAGACCTCAAAGGTTTCGGTAACCCGACCCTTGGGATTTTCCCGAACCCCGAGGGTCTTTCATGGAGACTGAATTTCAATGCTTGAGGACCAGGTTGTACACGAAAAAACCTTCGAGGCCCAAAAAAAGACCTCAAAGGTTTCGGTATCCCGACCTTTGGGGTTTTCCCTAACCCCGAGGGTCTTTCACGGAGACTGAATTTCAATGCCTGAGGCCCATTTTGTACACGAAAAAACCTTCGAGGTCCAAAAAAAGACCTCAAAGGTTTCGGTCACTTGACCCTTGGGTTTTCCCGAATCCCGAGGGTCTTTCACGGAGACTGAATTTCAATGCCTTAGGCCTATTTTGTACACGAAAAAACCTTCGAGGTCCAAAAAAAGACCTCAAAGGTTTCGGTCACTTGACCCTTGGGGTTTTCCCGAACCCCGAGGGTCTTTCACGGAGACTGAATTTCAATGCCTGAGGCCCATTTTATACACGAAAAAACCTTCGAGGTCCAAAAAAAGACCTCAAAGGTTTAATGCTCCGACCTTTGGAATTCTTTTTTCTCAAAATATTGGGTAAGAATTTTTCAGCTATACTCATTTTATATGGTAAAGAAAATCCTATGATGGCTTTTTGCATGAAACCAATTCATGAGCTAAAACCAGTAGTTGGGCCTCTTGGTTAAATCCGCATCTATCAGTATTTTGAAAATCCGATATCCCACTACTTCATTTGATGGTCGCGGAAAAATGATTCCCCATAGTTTTTTGGGCATATGAGAGGAATACGTTACCCAAAATAAAATGGGCAGGAAAAAAAAAAGAAAAATCCTGCCCAATAAAAAATTATTTCCTTTCCAGCTTGACAGCTGATTCCAAATTAGCTTCTATCTGGTTATATAACTCCACGTTTCCATCCAAATCGTTAGGTCCGATCTCAATCCTACCATCTCCATTGGCATCCACAGCCGTTTCGAAATCCACATTTTTAAACAGTTCCACCATATCAAACACCAGCATCATTTCCGTTTCATTTTCCACTTCAATGCCATCCACATCCTGGACTTCAGCTTTAAGTTGTTTTTCTGCCTCCATCCAAACCCAAGTAGTAGTTCCCTGTACTTCTCCCCTGATCAATAAGGATTTATCGTACATGGGGTCGTCACTTGATAAATCGGTGTTTTTATGCAGGCTTAATTCCACTTCAGTGTATTTGCCTTCAGGGCTATCACCCTCTCCAACCAATTCAACTTTACTCTCTCCATCCGCTATAAGCACCAAGGAACAATTTGATGAGAATTTAAACACTCTGTGGCTGCATAAAAATGGAGTGCCTCAATGTGTCGTTTGCACCATGATCGATTTCATTTTGTCTTTTTAGAGTAAATTGACCATGTTTTTGTCAAATCAAGATAGACGTTCATTTATTCCGCATTTCCATTGAGAGGCTAAAAATTCGCTAAAGCCGTACACTTCTTGCCTCTTTATATAATGGAATGGGCTAAAGCCACATTCCTATTGAGTTCTTGGCCATTTATCCAGCAATCCTGTTGAATTAAATTTACCTCCTGCTTTAGCTGGAGGCATTTGATAGGTTTCCAGTACCATTGGTTTTAGCTAAGTCGTTTATCCTTAAACCTCCGACCGCCATGGCTACAAATTCCATCATAAATGACCATCATTTTTTCACGTTCTCCTCCTCCCATGTACTTGTAGAAGTGAGCGGGGGGTATAACCGGCTGGGAGTTCAAATAACTCCAAAGGTTAACGAGGATAAAATAAGATCTGCGAAAGATGGATGTCGCAAATAGCCAAATTTCAATCCATTTTTCCATAAAAAAACCGCCCAATGATTACTGGGCGGTTTTTCTTTGGAAAAGGAGCAAATTTATGCCCGCTGACCGATTTTATATTCTTTCAGTTCTTCTTGTTCAATAAAGGGCTGGTTTCTAAGCCGCTTACCGGTAGCCCAATAGATCGCATTGGAGATGGCACCTCCCGTGGGTGGTAGAGCGGGTTCTCCGAGCCCAGTGGGGTCTATTTCATTGTCCACAAAATGGACCTCAATCTCCGGAACCTCTTTCATTCGGATCAACCTATAGTTGTCAAAGTTCTTTTGCAGCGGGGCGCCGTCTCTGAAGGTCATATTGGTAAACATGGCATGTCCCATTCCATCTACCATACCCCCTCTTACCTGCTGATCTGCCCCTGTGGGGTTGACAACGATGCCACAATCGGTGGCCGCATAGATTCTTTCCAACACAGGGTTTCCTTGTTCCATCTTAACCTCTGCTACCTGGGCCACATAAGACCTATGGCTGAAGTATACCGACAAACCCTGGGCAACTCCTTTCTTTTGTCCCCAACCGGATTTCTCGGCTACTAACTCAATCACACCTCTCATCCTGTCAATGTCATAATGGATTTCACCTACAGGGTTATTTTTTGCCCTGTCCAATAGCTCCATTCGGAACTGTACTGGGTCTTTTCCGGCCGCCTCAGCCACTTCGTCTAGAAAGGACTGCTCTGCAAATGCCAGAAAATTGGTGATCGGTGCTCTCCAGGCATTGGTAGTAAGGTCAGATTTATATTCTATGGATTCAATAAGGAGATTATCCACTGATCCCGAAGGAAAGTTATTTTCCCGGGTACAGTTTCCTGCATTCATTCCAACCCCTCTCAGCTTATAGCCAATCATCTTATTATCCTTGTCCAAGGCCGCCTCAAACCTATACCTCACCGCGGGTCTATACGCTCCACCCGTGATATCATCCTCTCTGGACCAGGTTACTTTTACAGGGGCACCAATCTTCTTGGATATGGTTACAGCTTCTTCTACAAAATCAGCCCTTAACCTTCTTCCAAAGCCACCCCCAAGTCGGGTCATTTCTACGCTGACTTTTTCCACGTCCACCCCTGCGATTTCAGCAGCGGCGGACCTAGCCCTGTCCGGCGTTTGAGTGGGTCCAACCAATTCCACCCCATCTGCTTTTACATGGGCAAAGAAGTTCATCGGTTCCATGGGTGAATGCGACAGAAAGGGACATTGGTATTCAGCACTTACCACCTTTGCTGCACTTCTAAAAGCGGTGCTCACATTCCCATTTTTACGCATAACCTGCGCTTTACCATTTTTCATCAGGTCGGTGAACAGTTCATTATGCACCTCGGAACTTTCAAGTTTGCCGTTTTTGGGCTCATAGTTCACCTTCAATTTCTGTTTGGCTTTCATCAATGGCCATGTGGAAATACCCACAATCGCCACATTGTCACCAAAAGTAAAAACCTCTGTTACACCACTTACTTTTTTGGCTTCTTCATCATCCACGGATTTGATTTTCATACCAAAAGGTGCCCGCTGCACCATGGCATTCATCATACCCTCTCGGTAAAAATCCAGACCAAACAAGGGTTTGCCAGTGAACATGGCCTTGTTATCCACATTTTTTATTGGTGTGCCTATGATTTTAAAATCCTTTACTTTTTTCAGTGGCACGTCCTGCGGCACTTCCAGTTTGGCAGCCTCCTTGGCGAGGTCACCATAGGTGATTTTCTTTTTGGATTTACCATGAACCACCTGCCCTTTTTCTGTGCTAAGTTCACTGATGTCCACATCCAAACGTTTTGCAGCAGCCTCCATCAACATCCTCCTGGCCGTGGCTCCTGCTTTCCTTAGCCTTTCCCAGGAATGAGGCATGGCACCTGAACCGCCGGTAACCTGTCTGTCATACTTTTCGCTGTCAAGAAAAGCCTGCATCACTCTCACCTTCGACCAATCCGCATCCAGCTCTTCAGCTACTATCATGGGGAAAGATGTTTTGATGTTTTGACCCAGCTCGGGATTGGGAGAAAAAATCACGATATGGTCGTCTGGAGAAATGGAAAGGTAACTGTTGTAATTAACAGCCTGTGCCATCAACTCCTCATCGGTGACCACTTTCATTTTGGAAGGAGAATCGCAACGGGTAAAATGAAACCCGAGCAAAAGTCCGCCTCCTGTGGTGGCCGCTATTTTCAAGAAATCTCTTCTATTTGTTTTCAGCGTTTTCATGGTTATTTCATTTTAGAAGAAGCCAACAAAACAGCTTCTTTAATTCGGTGATAGGTTCCACATCGGCAAATATTGCCATTCATGGCATCCATTACCTCATCTTCTGAAGGTGTTGGGTTATTTTTGAGTAAGGCCGCAGCGGCCATGATCTGTCCAGCCTGGCAATACCCACACTGTGCCACATCTACTTCATTCCATGCCTCCTGCAGGGGATGATCACCTTTTTCAGATAGCCCCTCAATAGTGGTAACCTCATCCTCTCCCACTTGAGAAACAGGTAACACGCAGGCTGGCACTGCATCATTCTTAACCAAGACCTTGCAAGCCCCACATTGGGCTATGCCGCAGGAATATTTAGTGCCTACCAGACCCAGATGATCCCGGAGTACCCATAATAATGGTGTGTCCCCTTCCACATCCACCTGGTAGCTTTTACCGTTGATTTTTAAATTGTAATTAGCCATTATTTTTCCAAATTCGGTTGATATAGCTTGAAATTATAAAATAATCTCCTTGTAGACAAAAAATGTTTGGCCATTTCCTTGATTGAGCCTTATTTAGGATTATTCTATATAAGTACCCTGCAAACCAGCGGTTTATTTTGTATATAAGCGGTTAGTGACGCTATTTTGAATTTTAATTTGTTCCCACTTCCCAAACGTCCACTCATTTTCTCCACCATAATAAAAAGAACCAACATTGATTTTTTTGACAATACTGAATTAATAATTATCTTTTGGATAAAATATTAAAAGCAGTTTATTATTTAACAAATAATTTTAAATCCCTTCTTTAACCCAACAAAAACCTTAAGTAACATGAACCGCTATTTGGTTTTATTTTTCTTGGTCATTTTAATTGTGTTGGCAGTGGTATTCTTTACAGAACCACAGCTTTTGGACAAAATATGGATGTGGCTGGTGGGTTTTATCGGCTATATCATCATCCTTATTGAAAAAGGAGCCGAGGGGCTCAAAGAATTGTTTACCAGCAAAAAACCGGCTTCCGAAAAAGAAGAACCCCCTGAATCTCGACCAACGCCCCCGCCACAACCGCCCACCAATTGGGAAGAAAAGATTAAAGAAATAGAAGAACAGTTAAAGGAAGAGCAGCCTACCCCCATCCCCTTTTCCAAGCATTATGTCACCCTTCTTAGGTACAAAGACGATGGACAGACGACCTTGGGCTTGCTCTTTATTCACAACCGTTTTTTTGCCTATGCTTTAGAAGATACGCATAGGGATGAAAAAATAGATGGAAACACCAGGATTCCCCAGGGCATTTACCCTCTTGAACTCAACCGTAACACAACCGACCTTACCGAAAGGTATAGAAACATGTTTCCATGGTTTGATTTTCACATAGAAATCAAAAATATTCCGAATTACAAATCGGTTTACATCCATATAGGAAATACTCATAAAGATACCAGAGGCTGCGTGCTGGTGGCGGATGGGATTACCGACTCTAGCACGCAAAGCATGATCACATATTCCAGGTTGGCTTTTGAGAGATTTTACAAAACACTCCATCCGTTATTGAGCGAAAACCAACCCCTTTCCATTCAGATCCTCAACGAGGATTGGTTTAAAAAGGCACATCTAATTCCTAAGAAGAAGGAAGCAGCAATACCAACCACCTAACCTAAATAGTCCAAGTATTCCAAACGATTTTTCAGTCATGGCAACAAAAAAAAACAACATAAAAGATACTCCTACAGATACTATCGAAAAAAAGGATATCCCCCCATTATCGGAGGAAGAACAGGCAAAGAAGGAAGAGAAAGCACAGAAAGAGAAACAGCGCCGGGTTTACCTGTTCGTAAAAATCGGAGCCGTTTTAATAGGAGCACTAGTCCTCCTACTGGGGATGGTGCCCACCTTGGAAAGCGCCAATAAGGGCTTTGGTGCTACCGTTATCCTATTGGTTGCCTTGATTTTGCTCTATATTGCCATTGCCCGGCATGTAAGCCCAGTTGTGAAAACCAGAACTCCAAACAACAATCCCTCTCATCATGTCTTTTTCAAAGGGACTGTGGTTTTGACCGTTTTATTGACCATTATCGGTTTTATTGGGTCGTTTTTTGTCTATGTGGAACACGGGAATGTGTTTCAGGCGGTGGGATTGGCCACCTCCGTGATATGGATTTCGGTTTTCTTGGTCTATTTCATGTGGTCTGTTTATCATTATAATATCAACTACGGGATCACAGATGAGGATTGGAACCGGATAGATGCTGCCAGAAAGCGATTTATTGCAGGAGAACCAGTGGAGGAGAGTGAACTTAAAGCACCTAAACACAACCCGTACCGCAGTCAGACTTTCGGGCTACCCACCGGCACTGTCAGGGGCATGATTGCTTTTACTTTATTGTTAGGAGGCATGTCCCTTCTGATCACCAGTTTTGGTTCCTCCTATTCCGGTGGTGAACTGGCACTGATCAGTCAACAATTTGAGTTTTTTGAAACTGCCTTCCTCATGATGATTGCCTTCTATTTTGGGGATCGGTCCCTGAAATACCTGAAAGGAAGGTGGACCGATCCCAATGCCAAGAAGACTACGCAGGGAATAACCTCTCCTTCACAAAAAACAACCGAAGATATGCCTGTTGGAAGGATTGCGGAAATGGATAACGTGGAAATGGACCAAATTGATAGTGATGATCATCATTTCATGGAAGAAGATGAAGAGTTCGGTTTTTCCAATCAACCCGTTTCGCTTCCCGCTTCTTCAGATGAAAAAAGAAGAATTCTTTCGCTTTCCGTGGAAAATCCGGTAGGGACAGAAGAAAAAGAAGGCTTTGTCCAAGTCAATGACAATACTAACAGCAAGGTGCTGAGCGATATGGATATGAGGCTGGCTTTAGAGGAATTGGCAGACCAAGAAGGAATCAAATTGGCTTTACCCGTCGTTAAAGCCATTGTCACTGTAGAGACTGGTAACGGAAGGGGTCACATGAAGGACGGTAGGGCCAAAATCCTATTTGAAGGCCATAAATTCTGGAAATGGCTGGAGAAAGAGAAATTAAACCCGGAAGAATATCAGGAAGGCAACGAAAACATCCTCTATAAAACCTGGACAAGGAACCACTACAAAGGCGGTGCCGGTGAATATGAGCGATTGGAGAAAGCGAAAGTCATAAATACAAAAGCAGCCATTTACTCCGCATCATGGGGGCTTTTCCAGATTTTGGGTGAAAATATTGAGGATAATATTAAGGGCAGAAAATACAAAAACGCAGAAGATTTTGAGGAAAAGCAACAGCTATCAGAAAAGTATCATTTTCTGGATTTTCTGGAATTCATCAAAACCAAGCAAGTGAGGAAGAAAGCGTTGATCCATTATATTTCGGAAGAGAATAAGGGGAATTATGACTGGGAGGCTTTTGCATTTGGCTATAACGGTCCTGGTTATGCTGTCAACAGGTATCACGAAAAAATGCAGCAAGCCTATGAGAGGTTTAAAAAAGAAATGACATGAAGAGCTGGATTTCAACCTTACTTTTAATTACAGGTTATTTGCCTGGCTTTTTTTCCTGCCAGTCAAATGATAGAGCCATGATAGTGGGAAAAATCCAGCAAGCTAGCGATTTGGTCACTTCTGAATTTACGGTCGATAAGGTCGTATATGGAAAAAAAACAAGAAGAGTGTTCTTTATTCCCCTCAACGAAACCACTTTTCTGGCCTACTCGCAAGCAAAGGTCAAGACGGGCATTGACCTTAACGGCATCTCAGAGGATGATGTGGTCATAGAAGGAAAAAAAATAACCCTTCAACTTCCCACGGTGGAGGTGATTAATTTTTCATATCCGCCTTCCAGTTTTGTAGAAGACACTGTAATCTCTGATACCAAAAAATGGTTGAACACCATATCACTGAAGGATCAGGAGGAATTTTTTAGGTCCGCCGAGATGGATATAAGGGAAAGTCTTCAATACATGGGTATGGTAAAAACCAGCCAAGAGAATACCCGAAAATTGATGCAGACATTGTTGAGTTCCTTGGGGTTTGAAGAGATCTATATCCATTTCGAAAGCGATAGTCTGCGGATAAAAAAAGTGAATCTTGAAAATGACCCTGATAAGGTGCAATAATGATACGTCAGCTCCTCAATAGCGCCAGAATTGTATTGGATATTGTCCTCGTAATAGCGGCAATTTTGCTAGTGTACTGGTGGAATCCATTGGGGATATTTGGAGGCAAGACCCAATTACAACCTACGGCCAATCTCACCATGGAGATCAAAGAAATGGGTGAATTGATCACATCCGAATATTACGGGGAAGTGATTGTTTCTTTGAATGAAGCCCGGGTCAATGTGTTGGAACAATCCGCTATTCAACGCCAAGCAGAAGCCTGTTATAGTGAGATCATTGAGTGTTTGGAATCATTGAAAGACTTCGAAGCCCTGGGCAGGGACGAAAGAGAAGCGCAAATTTCGTCAGAAACCAGGATTACAGGCAGAATAAGGAGGCGGGTGATCAACCGAGAGGTGAGTGAGCAAAATATTTTGGAAAAATTGAGCTTTCACGAAGAGTGGGAAGATTATTTACACCTTCCCCTCAACCAGGAGGTTCTGGGGTTTCTTTTTACCAATTGGGGGCCAAATACGGGTGGTATTAAGATGGGGCTAAGCGACAGGGAGAAAGCAGACCTCTTGTTTAAGTTATATAATGACCCCACATCAGCAAGTTGGAATGTAGAGGAATTCACGAAATCATATGTGGAATGGCAACAAGGTGAGCTACCGAGAAGTGAAGCCCGAAAAAGACTGGCGATGGTGGGAAGGGGCAGTGTCAAAGCAGGATTTGACCTGAGTAAATTGGATGAAAACATGTATTATATCAATGAGAGGGCGGGTGAGCTTCATTTTTTTGGACTTTCTCCCAAAATCTTGAACGCAGATATCAACCCTTGGTTTATTCCTGAACGCGGTGTACCCGGATTTGATATTTTAATGGCAGATGATGGAGTGAGCTTTAAAGACGCAATAAAGGTAAAAGAGTATGCCATCCAAAAGCTTACTATCAATGCCCAAAGAGCGGAAATTCTGAAAAATGCGGAGGAATTCGGCGCTGATACCTTCAAACGTCTCTTTTCTCTGATCACAGGAAAAGAAATTAAAAAGGTCATTTTTCACAATGATAGACTAATAGCACTCACTCAGCACATTATAGATGATCACTACATCAACTATGAAGAGGCCAAGCTTTTTGAAGAATTGATCCAAAATGAGATTAATTCCATAGATTCTTTAAAAATGAGTCGTGAAAATAGATCCAGTAACCTTCAACTGGCGGAAACTAAATGGAATACTATCACCAACCTGATCCAACAGGTTCAAAATTATCCTTTCGAAGACCTAAGGGGGAATTTCAATTATTTTTCGACCATGTATTATGAAATCCTTAGGGATTCAATCCTAAATGAAGAAGAGCAGGAAAAATTAAACCGGCTTTATCAACAATTGAAAGCAGATGAGTATCCCCAAGATTCACTTTATTCCTTATGGTTGTCCAAGGATTTGCGCTGGGCCAAAAGTCAATTCAGTACAGGGATGGGTAATCTGATGGAATCCAATATACCTTTAGGAACGATGAAGGACACATTATTTCAAACTCAGGGTCCCAATGAAGGAGTAGTCAATGATTTCATTTCAGAAAGAATAATCCGCAAAATCGATTCTATCAATGGTGAACTTAAAATTGTTTGGCTAGATACGCTAAGTATAGAAAATAGTTATTTACACCATTCGATGTTCCCCTTCAATTATGACCCAGCGTCCTGGAAAAAATGGAGTCAGAACCGAAACCTCGTCTCAAGCACTACTTTAAAAGACGATACAATCAAAAACGTTCCCTATTCAGAAGGAAAGTTATGGTTGTATCGGAAGGACTCTTCACCAAATTTACATCAAATCAATTTGACCTTTCGGGATTTGTTTACTCCTTATTTTGCTGAAAAAGCGCAAAGTAATGGCACGGTTTGGATCGGTGGGAATGAATACTGTCTTTTTGATGAAACTTCCGATTATCAAAGTTTAATTGCCAACCCACAACCCCAATTATCTATTGGGATGAATGAAACCCAAAGTGATGAAATGGCTGAATACCTTTCTATAATATTGAATAACCACCAGCTTAATCTGGAGAAGGGTCCAGTAAGCAGAGCAAATGCCTGGATGATGCAGAAAATGGACAACAAGGTTTCTTTAAAGGAACGGATGCAGAAGATTAAAAGCAAGTTTTGATCTGCTTAGGCATTCCTCAGAATAATGCAACTATATATCCATTGCTAATTTTTCAATTAAGGTTAAAATTGCCATACAAAACGGCGTTATAAAAAGTATCACTAAATTCAACCAGAAAATTGCCTATAACATGATTAAACGTAGAAACAGTGAAGTTACGATAAGAGTTTTTGAGCGCCACTGTCGGTAAAATCAGCTCCAGAGGCACTGGCACTGATAATGATTCTCAGATTCTTAATAAAAGGAAATATTAATAGATTACCTGATAGTCCGATGCTCCTTCATTATAAGGCAGTGCCTCCTCTCCTTGGAGCCCCAATTGCTCATTAATCTGTTTGATCCAATGATCCACCCCATATTCGGAGCCGGGAATAAACCCAGGTA
Source organism: Cyclobacteriaceae bacterium (assembly GCA_003565295.1). Taxonomy (GTDB): domain Bacteria; phylum Bacteroidota; class Bacteroidia; order Cytophagales; family Cyclobacteriaceae; genus Pleomorphovibrio. The sequence goes on along the minus strand of PXCO01000376.1, from coordinate 5,419 downwards.
CAGTGATCACTTGCGCCAAAACTCCTCCTAGCCCACGGTGCATCACCCCTCTGGGAAGGTAAACCAAGTCGCCAACCTCTAGGCCGTATTCATCAAAAAGGGAATCCACCTGCTCAGGTTTCACATTTTCCGGATCTGAGAGCACATCTACTTTTTCACTAGTGATTAACTTTGCCCCCGGCATGACCATCTGGACCAGGTAAAATTCCTCAAAACCTATTTCCTCGGGATGGTAATGGCTGAATGAATCCATGATCCTGACCCTATGGGCATTTATGGCATGATACACATAGTTGCCCACTTCTTTTTTCCATGTCAATAAAATCCTTCGGTAAGCATTGGTTTCCGTGGCACAACCTCCTGGTTCATCGGTAATATTAGGATCCCAATCCGGCCGTATAAAATTTGGGAGCTCTGCGGAGGGTTTTTCGGGCACTTCAAACACCAAAAGCCCCATTAAGCTATCAGCTTCCATATGCTCCCCTTTTTTCAGCATGATGATGTCCCCTATAGCTACCTTACTGGATTTTTCTTTCTCTCCTTTTACAATGGCAGTTCCCCCTCCATCTTGCACAAATACCACCTGGGTGATTTCCTTGGCCTTTAAGTACTGCTTTTCAGGGTGATAGCTTAAATCATATCCGGGGTTTTTCTGGATGAAATCCTGTCTAATCGCCTCCAGCCCCTCCATATCCCCTTGGTTTAGCTTGGCTATTTTAACCAAGCCTTCCTGGCAAAGTCCGGCAAAGGATAAAAGTGTGAGAAAGAGAAAGGTGACGCTGCTTTTCATGATCCGGAAATTCATTTGGGTGATAAGTTCAAAGGTTCAATTTTCCGCAATTTAATGAATTTTTCCTTTTTTTTACCCATTTTGCGCTTCTCATTACCCTATTGGTCGTAAGCCTCAAAAAATGTCATAAAGTATGAAAACAATTTATTTATTGATGTTAACAGTTTTATTTTTAACAATAGGCTGTGACAAAAAGTCTAACCAAGTAAATTCGGATCGAATGAAGGATCTCGAATGGAGAAGTTTATTCAACGGTAAAGACCTTGATGGTTGGAGGATAAAAATTGCAAAGCATGAACTGGATGAGAATTTTGCCAACACCTTTCGGGTTGAGGATGGACTCATGAAGGTCCGGTATGACGGGTATACTGACTTTGACCAGCAATATGGTCATATTTTCTTCGATGAGGCCTTCTCCCATTATATGTTTAAGGTAACGTATAGGTTTGTGGGTGAGCAAGCTCCAGGAGGAGAAGGATGGGCTTACCGCAACTCTGGGGTAATGTTACATGGGCAATCCCCGGAGAGCATGACCAAGAACCAGGATTTCCCCATATCCATTGAAGGACAACTATTGGGTGGTGATGGAGAAAATCCCAGGACCACGAGTAACCTTTGTACCCCGGGGACTAATGTGGTCATGGATGGTGAACTTTTTACTCCCCATTGCCAGAATTCTACCTCAAAAACCTACCATGGTGACCAGTGGGTCACCGCCTATTTTTTGGTATTGGGAGATTCCACCATTCATCATATTCTGGAGGGGGAAACCGTACTCAGTTATCAAAAACCCCAATATGGAGGAGGCAATGTATCCAATCATGATCCCTCCGTAAAAAAGGACGGTAAACTGATCAGTGAGGGCTATATCTCCCTTCAAAGTGAAAGCCACCCTATAGACTTTAAAACCGTGGAAATTATAGACTTAAGTGAATTTGCCAGGGATCCGTCAACCTTAAATCGGGCAGTTGAGGAACTAAAGGCCAACCATATAGACTAACTTGGTACTCAATCCAACCATTATTTGCTTATTTTTAAAGGTTATCCTTTAAACAGGTTTATTTTTCAACCATAATTTTACATTATACTTTTTTATCTAAGATGAATAGATTAATTTCGAATCCAAATGCTGAGCTTTAACAAATCCCAGCATAAAACCACTAACAACAATTGAATCATGAATCATTCCCGAAGGGGGGTAATCCGTCGGCTTTCCATAGCCGCTTTGGGCACCAGCGTGTTAGGTGCCTGTGCCCCCAGTTACCAACAGAGCACAGCTTACATCAGCCATCCTAGAAAGCTACCCAAGGTCAAGGTTTCCAAAGACCGGGTTATCAAAGAAACGGTGGGGTTGAGGCCTTTCAGAGAAGGGGGGCCAAGGATAGAAAAGCAAGAACTCGGAAATAAGGTCATTGTGCACAACTATGGCCATGGGGGTTCAGGATGGTCTCTTTCCTGGGGCACGGCATTATTAGCCAGCGAACTTGTGGACACCACCAATCAAAGGCAAGTTGCAGTAATGGGCTGTGGTGTGGTAGGACTTTCCACTGCCAGGACGCTTCAGAAAAAAGGCTATGAAGTAACCATTTACACCAAAGACAGCTATCCCAATATCACTTCCGCCATGGCAACAGGCACATGGTCCCCCACCTCCAGATTGATCAAGCCCGATAGGGTTACACCTGCTTTCGCGGCCATGTACCAAAAGGCATGCACCCATTCTTTCCAAACCTTTCAGCGGCTACTTGGCCTAAATCATGTCGTGGACTGGATGGATAGTTATAGAATCAGCAATGGCCAAAGCACCAGAAGTGATTACTCGAATGAGCTTAAAGATAAGTTGGTCACCCCGGAAGTAGATTTTTACCCCAAGGGAATTCCACTTAGTAGGAAAGAAAACCCATTCAAATATTCAAATGTCAGCAAGAGTCCCACCACTATATTCAATATACCTGCCTATCTAAAAATGCTACAGGACGACTTTCTGTTGGCCGGTGGGAATATACAGGTCAAAGAGTTCAAGAAACCGGAAGATGTGGACGCACTTCCTTTTTCCTGTATCGTGAATTGCACAGGGCTGGGTGCCCAGGAAATTTTTGGTGATGAAGAGCTTATGCCGGTATCTGGTCAGCTATGCTTCCTAATTCCCCAACCCGAATTGAATTACCGGGCAAATATGTCAGGGGTATATTTCATTCCAAGGCAAGATGGGATCATGTTAGGGGGAAATGGAATCGACAATAACTGGAACACAACTCCGGATCCGGAAGTAAGGGACAGGTACCTGCATGCGCTTGAGGAAATGATGAAAAATTTAAGGTCATAGTTTATTTTTATAACCAATTTTGATAATAGTGATTCAAACTATCAGTAACTTGATTTGTGGTTTAATCTTGCTGATGACCTTCCCCCTGCTGACGGGGGAAGGTATTTCTTATGCAAAAACCCGAAGTTTCCCTGACATCAACCAATATACCGAAGGTATGGAGCAAATGCCCGGGTTTATCACCCTATATTGGGATGAAACAAAGGGTAAAATCTATTTGGAGCTTGAGGAGCTGGATAAGGAAATATTGTATTACCCTTCTTTAGCGGCAGGTTTGGGTTCCAATGACATAGGCCTTGATAGAGGCAGGGTATTCCCCTCACATGTGGTGGAGTTTAAAAGATCAGGAAATAAAGTGCTCATGATTGAGCCCAACCTGGACTACAGAGCCCTGACAGATAATGAGATGGAAAAAAAAGCAGTGGAAGAATCATTTGCCAGGTCGGTTCATTGGGGTTTCGATGTTGTCGCCCTATCCGGTGACAAGGTGCTGGTAGATGGTACCCCCTTCTTTCTACAGGATGCCGTAGGTGCATCTGCAGCCATAAGCAGAACCAGACAGGGAAACTACAAGTTAGACCCTTCCAGGTCTGCACTGTATTTACCCAGGACAAAAAGTTTTCCGAAAAACACAGAAGTAGAGGCTACTATCACACTGACGGGGGACCAGGCGGGACCCTATTTAAGAGACGTGACCCCTACCCCATCATCGGTAAGTTTACGCATGCACCATTCATTTGTGGAGCTGCCAGACGACAATTACACCCCAAGGGCTTTTGACCCCCGGGCAGGCATTAACGCTATCAGCTTCTTTGATTACGCCACCCCCGTGAATCAACCTATACAAAAGCGTTATATCCGTCGACACCGATTGGATAAAGTCAACCCCGGTGAGGCTCCTAGCGAAGTGAAGGAACCTATTGTCTATTATATTGATCCGGGTACGCCGGAACCTATACGCACAGCCCTGATGGATGGTACCAAATGGTGGGCAGAGGCCTTTGAGGAAGCAGGCTTTAAGAATGCCTTTAAGGTAGAACTACTTCCAGAAGATGCCGATCCCATGGATATACGTTACCACCTGGTGCAATGGGTACATAGATCTACCAGAGGCTGGTCTTATGGTGGAGGGGTGACTGACCCAAGAACTGGGGAAATTATCAAAGGCAAGGTAACGCTGGGTTCATTAAGGATAAGGCAGGACTACCTTCTTGCTCAAGGTTTGGTAGGTGAATTTGATTTAGAGGGTGAGGAGAACCCTGCTATGATGGACTTAGCACTGGCTAGAATGAGGCAATTGGCTGCTCATGAGGTAGGTCACACGCTTGGATTTCCTCATAATTATATCGCATCCACATTTGGAAGGGCTTCCGTAATGGATTACCCCCATCCTACTGTGAAAATGACCAGTGACGGTGAAATCGATATTTCAGATGCCTACCCGGAAGGGATTGGTGAATGGGACAAGGTGTCCGTAAAGATCGCCTACAGTACCTTCCCGGAAGGAATGGATGAAATGGAAGCCATAGACCATTTGGTAAAAGAATATCAGCAAAAGGGAATGAACTTTTTGGCAGATCAGGATGCCAGACCCCCTGGAAGTGCACACCCGCAAACCCATCTGTGGGACAATGGAGAAGATGCGGTGGAAGAACTTCTCCATACTTTGAAGGTTAGAGAAAAAGTGCTAGCAGACTTTTCCGAGAAAAAAATCCCAAAAGGAACGCCAATGGCTAATCTTGAAGAGGTTTTGGTACCCATGTTCATGTTTCATAGGTATCAAGTAGAAGCTACTGCCAAGGTGTTGGCAGGTGCAGACTATACCTACATGGTAAGGGGGGAATCAGGAACCCCACTGCAACCTGTTTCAACGGCAGATCAAATTAAGGCATTGGAGGCATTACTGGCCACCTTACAACCGGAAGCGTTAAAGGTTCCTTTCAACGTTCTCAAACTCATTCCCCCAAGGTCTTTTCAAGATCCAGGAAATCCAAGGGAGCTGTTTACCAGGACCACAGGCATACTTTTCGATCCTCTGGCTCCAGCGGAAATTTCAGCCCATCATACCCTCAGTCTACTTTTACATCCAGAAAGGGCCTCTAGATTAGTGACCCAAAATGCCCTGGGCAGTGACTTGCCTGGACTGGATACCGTTATTGATGCTTTATTGGCCTCCACTTGGAAAAAAAGCACACCCAATGGTTACGAGGGTGAAGTAAAACGTACTGTGGACAAGCTGGTGCTTCAGCATCTCATCAACCTCTCCACCGACCAAAGTGCAGCCAGTCAAACAAGGGCCATGT
>PXCO01000362.1 GCA_003565295.1 Cyclobacteriaceae bacterium | reverse complement strand
CCAGATAGAGAAAAACACCTGCGCAAAGAGTTTTGAGAGTAGGTTAGCATCGCCTATTCCTGGAGTGCTCCTCATCGGTGATGTGGTTGTTCCCGACAAGTGTTTTGAATTTAGTAATTTAAACCAATGGGAAAATAAATAGAAGTCCGCAGTAGGAATTTATAGGCTTGTTTTGGATTAACCTATACAGCCCATGACGTTGTTTGTCCCATAAGGAGATCAAGGGATACCTTTACATTTGTCCAGTTATTCTGGATACCCTCCAATTACCCCAAATCCCTTCATTCCGGCAACTTTAATGATAATAATATTGGTTACTTGCAAAAGTTTTTTCTATTATTGAGTAGTAAATCCAAATAAACTCAAAAGTGACCCATTCCCAAACCCATACTAATGATAGGGCTGTTGCAGAAAGTAAGGATTGTTGGAGACGTATTCAGCTGGATGATAAGAGGGGTTTAGAGGATTTATATTCCCTGTTTGCCCACGAAATGATGGCATTTGGCCTTTCCATTGTCCCGGACCGGAACCTGGTCAAGGATTGCATTCAAGAACTTTTCATCGAGATTTGGCGGTACAGGAGAAATGGAACTGTGGTCAAAAATGTGAACTATGATGTAAGCCTGTCCCGTAACGTTGATGGCCAGGTAGGATCCCGGCATAGAGTACTGAACAAACGCCAGGGCTATGCTCAATTCCCATGAACTTCATAAAGTTGGGGACTGGGATTGGCAATACCTAAAAACAAGGTACTCCTAGGCAAAACCTTTAGCTTTAATGGCATTCGAAATGTATTCAAATCACCCTACCATTCCATGGGTTTTAATAATAATCTCTGGGCTATGGGCCTGCTCCCTTCCTAAGGAGAAGAAGGAAAGTTTTCCCAACATAGTTTTTATATTAACCGATGACCAGGGCTGGTCCTGTACTTCTTTAGGAATGGATGATCGAATTCCAGACTCCAAAAGTGATTATTATGAAACCCCAAATATTGACAGACTGGCCGCAGAAGGATTACGGTTTACCCGTGGCTATGCACCAGCCTCTATTTGTTCACCAACTCGCAGAAGTATACAATTTGGCATGACCCCAGCAAGACTTGGGGACGAAAGCTTCCGGTCGAATTACGACCCCGGGCGGCACCCAAATTATCTGACCATTCCCAAAATGCTCAAATCTGTCAATCCTAAATACAAAACTGCGCATTACGGTAAATGGGATTTAAGAGCCGACATTTTTCCCGAAGACCTTGGGTATGATGAAAGTGATGGCAATACCGGCAATCGCCACGGAAATCTCATGGCTGGTCCGGAAGAAAAATGGACTGAGGTATATATCAATGAAGACCCTAAAAGGATGGTTTCTATAACTCATAGGGCTTTGAATTTTATGGAACGGCAGGTTAGGTCTAAAAATCCATTTTTCTTGCAAGTCTCTCACTATGCACCGCATGTCGATATACAAACTCGGCAAACATCTTTTGATAAGTATGAGAAGAAAGCCAAAGGACAGAAACACAGTCATTCGGGCTGGGCAGGGATGCTCGAGGATATGGATGGATCAGTGGGAGATATTCTCAATAAAATTAATGAGTTGGGGATAGAAGAAAACACCTACATCTTTTTTATGTCCGATAATGGAGCAGCCGAATTTATTCCACCGGTACCGGCAAGGCAAAAATTATTACCTCCCTCCAATTTTGACAAGCCTATGCGGAACTTCCCGCTGAGAGGTGGTAAATGGAATCTCTATGAAGGAGGCATTCGGGTTCCATTTATCGTTAAAGGGCCTAAAATCGCGGCTGGTGTCATGAGCGATGTTCCTGTGGTAGGCTGGGATATCCTTCCTACTTTGGCTGAATTAGTTTCTTACCGGCCTGCATTACCAGAAGAGCTTGACGGAGGCAGCTTTTTTGAAATTTTAAATGCAAAGGGTCAGGGAGAAATCCGAAGAAACCAGGATTTTTTGGTCTTTCACCGCTATCATACAGGCTATCCTCATTCCGCGATCATAAAAGGTGATTTTAAAGCTATTCAATTTTGGAGCACAGGAATCACAAAATTGTATGCTCTCAATCAAGATTTGGGAGAAATTATGGATATTTCTGATGCCGAGCCGGCAATTTTAAAGGAATTACTAGATGAAATGGTTGATTATATTGATAGCGTAAACCAAGATTTGCGCATTGAGCTTGAGGGCTATTTACCCTAAGGTAAACTTTAATACATGGTTTTATATTTAATTAAAATATTGATATAAGTAATATGAATATTAATTATTTAATATCTACGTATTATTAAATAAAAATAACAAATGGAATCGGGCATGGTGCTAGGGAAACATTCAGGGGTGATTATCAAACTGCGAAATGATTATCGTAGCGATTATTATTGCGAGATTCCACCCCGACCGGTGGTACGGGGCAAGTTCCCGAAACAAGTTCGGGACAGGTAATGACCGCTGAAGAAAAATTATAAACAGATGAAAAGAAGAGAAATGATCGCCAAAATGGGGGCGATATCGGTAGGGCTTACTGCCCCCCATCTTTCAAAAGGGGATATTTTGGCAGCCCCCTATAAAGTGCAAAGGCGGAAAATCGAAACCGATATTTTGATTGTAGGCGGGGGAACCGCCGGGGTAGTGGCAGCCGTTCAGGCAGGCAGGGCTGGCGCCAAAACGACCTTGATTGAAAGTGGCAGCCAACTGGGGGGGACCACAACCACCGGGGGCGTTTCTTTCCCCGGGATTTTCCATGCATGGGGGAAACAGATTATCGGAGGAATAGGCTGGGAATTGGTGATGGATGCGGTAAATCTAAACGATGATATATTGCCAAACTTTTCCATTATACCCGATAATAAATCAGTTCGCCACTGGAGGCATCAGGTAACCGTAAATGGGTCACTTTATGCCATGCTTGCAGAGGAAAAGTGTGTGGAGGCCGGTGTGGGTATTCATTTTTATGAAACGCCAACGGCAATCACCTTCCATAATGGGAAATGGAATGTAAAAACAGTGGGGAAAGGAATCGCCAATGAAATTATCTGTGATCAGATCATTGATTGTTCCGGGAATGCCGCAGCCGCATCCATAGCAGGCTTTCCCCTTTTGAGAGAGGCAGATACACAACCGGGATCCTTTATCTTCAGGATTGGGGGGTATGATTTTGAATCCCTGGACCTTTCCAAAATCCCAAAGGAATATCATGCCAGGCTCAGGCAAAATATGCTCATCAATGAGGAAGTGAAAGTGGAATCATCCGTTAACAATTTCCCCCCTACCGTTCCCTATAATTACGTTTATGTGCATGGTGCTGATTCATCAACAGCGGAGTTGCACACAAAAGCCAATATAGAGGGGAGAGCTTCCCTATTGAATCTTATCAGAAAACTAAGGACGTTCCCGGGATGTGAAAAATTAAAATTAGTGAGTGCCCAGCCCGAAACAGCCGTTCGGGAGACCTTCAGGATTGACGGCCTCTATAAAATCACGCATGAAGATTACGTTTCCGGAAAAGTATTTGAAGATTCATTGTCCTATTCTTTTTACCCTATTGATTTACATAGAGACGGACAATCCATCTACCAGGAGTTTCTCAAGGAAGACATTGTGGCCACGATACCTCTTAGGGCATTGATACCGAAAAATAGCCGGAATTTTTTAGTGGCAGGTCGTTGCCTGAGTAGTGACAGACTGGCCAATTCCGCCCTGAGGGTTCAGGCATCCTGCATGGGAATGGGTCAGGCAGCGGCAGTGGCTGCTGTTTTGGCTATTAAACATAGCGTCACCCCGGCTGACGTTCCTATCGGTGAGTTGAAAAATTTGCTAAAAGAACACGGTGGGATCGTACCGGTAGGCTGAGGCAGTTATTTAAATAGTACAGATAAATGATCAATTGGATCAAGGTCTTTTGGGTTGTAGTATCATTGATCCTGTTTTGCTTTGAGAATGGGGATGATATCCGGTACTTTCAACCGTCTACACTACCTATTGAGGATTCCACAGATGTAATTACCCTATCAATCGTATCCATTGATGACTCATTAGAAAGCGATGAGATTTTCCTGGCAAATACAGCCGAAGGAACTCCGCTCTACTATTTTATTGAACTTCAGACAGGAATTTGCTTTGACAACAAGTGTCGTCCTTTGGACATTCTCGTTTACTGGAATATAACGGGCAGGTACCTGGGTTTTGAGCTGTTGGATGGAGAATTCCTGAGCAAATATGACCACACACCGTTTACCGAAAAGGAGTACGAGGAATTACATCATCTGCTGGCAGACCCATTCCTGCCATTGGGGAATTATGCATTTGAGGAATTAGTGAAAATACCGGATACCGATAAGCCTTCAGTAGATGGGGTATCGGGAGCAACCTCAAAGGATGTATTGGAATATGTAGTGGAGGGAGCTGCCTATACCACCCATAAACTATGGAATGTGGTCCATGGCCCCATAAGGGAACAAGTAATGAGGCTGACAGAAAGCAGCCTTGATCCCTTTTTGTTTCGCAAGATTCTACAAAGTACGGATCAAAGTGATAGGACCTGGGCATTGGAACGTGTTTCTTTGCTTTCTGAATTGGATGGTGCAGTGATTGAAGCGTTAATCGGCGTGTTCCATGAAGAGGAATATTTTCAGTCTTATTTGTTACTGAAATCACTTTCATCCCATCAACTGGAATCAGAGGATTTACAACTTAAGCTTTTTGATCTAGTAGGAAAGGTAGACCAAGGCATAGAGAATCTGATTTTTGATAAATTAGCTGATGCCTCTCATTTAAGTCCAGCAGTTGTGGATCATTCGATTTCTATCCTAAAGGATTTGACTGGTGCACAGCTGGTAAGGCTATTGAAACTTTATTCGCATCATAGGGTAAAGAAAGCAGAATTAATGGGGGAACTAAGCCGGATAATACCCCATGAAAACAAATATGTTGATAATCAGGTGTTACAGTTCCTGGAGAAGAATTCCGATAGCTTTGATTAAATTAGCAATCCCTAACGCCTATGGGGGTGAATTTTTGCATAAATAGTAATTCAAATTGCTACTGTTTTAAAGGGCAGGGCGAATTATATTAAAAGAAGATGTGTGAGTAGTGAATAACCAAATTGGTGACCGAATTAAGATTTGAATTTTTGTGTTCAGCCGTATAATTGGCTATCTTTAATAACGGAAAACGTTGAATACCATGGTAACTGAAGTAGTGAAACGCTTGATCAATGT
>PXCO01000244.1 GCA_003565295.1 Cyclobacteriaceae bacterium | reverse complement strand
TGGTGTGTTTCTCCTGCCCAATCTTCTTTCTAGTGCACGTGTGTCTTCAGCCCGCAATTCAACCATTCGGTCTTGAAGGTTTGCGATTCGGTTTATATGTTCCTTAATTTGGGTATAGTCATCTTCATCTATTAATTCATCCAGGTAATGCTGAAACAATATTTCACCTGCATCATATAACCTTTCTTTTGCCCTTACATCATAGCGACTGTAGGTAAACGGGTTGAAAGTTTCTTCCATGTATATTTCATCCAGTTCTTCCCATCGGGGATAGAGCATGGTGAGTTCGGAGAAACGCTTTTCCAATTCGTTAAATAAATCTAAGATTACTCTTCCTCTATCTACCTTAGCCTCAAACTCAATTTCTGATGCATATTCACTGCTCAATTGATCAAAAACTCCATTGATGAAATTGTCCCTAATCGAATTCAATAGGTTTTCTTCAGCCTGTGAACCCGGGTCATGGTTTACATATAAGCTATCCACATAGGTCCTTCTATCCACAATCTCCGCCTCCAAGGCCACTAATTTGGTATTGACCTCTATATCATAGAGCTCTGTGGTTACAAAACTGCTAATGTCAGTAATAAAACCCTGTTCCTCTGAAAGGTAATCTCTCAGGTTCTCAAAAAATGAAGTGGAGCTTTGATAAGACACCTCTCTCGGTAACATCTTTTTTATGGTGTCCTCCTCAAATTGGTAGGTAATTACATCAATGGCTGACATATAAGCAATACCGTCCTTGGTATAATTGTTCATGTCATAATACCTGATCTCACCACTTCTAATCAACTCTACAGTTGGCTCCATTCTATCCAACTTGTTCAATCTATTGTTAAAATAGGCATAGGCAAAAGCGAGTGAATCACTCTTGGTCTGGTTTAAGGCCAAGGAGTTCATTTCGCTGTAGCGCTCCACCGAATCCCTGATCTGATCGTAAAGAACAGGTATTTCCACTAAAAATTCTTCCTCTTCCTTGGAAAACTCAAATTCAAAGCGTTTTGTGAAAAATGGATACCTAACAATGGATTCTTCATTGGCAACAGCATCATCAAACCTCATGATTTTGACAATAAAATTTTCTATGAATTCATTGCCGGGCTCCTGGATTCGCTGCTGCATGGTATTTTCCCTGTAACCATCGTTATAGTTGATGCCATACCCCCCATCGGCAAGCGAAAAATTTTCATTCTCATTATTATTTACCTGGCTGAGTTTCTCTATGGTGGAAAAGAAAATCGTCTCATCTAACTTTTCCCCAGAGTCCAGGTCCCTCCTCACAATCCCAAGCAAAAACCCATTTTCGTAATTCCTGACTTCTGAAATCAACAATGAATCCCGCACATAAACCATGGACCATTCACCGTGCATGTACCCGTTTTCATTAATTGCACCTCTGATAAATTGTGTGAAATTATCGTAAAAACTTCTGAAGTAAATTGAACCTGTCATAAGTCCTTTTCTAAAAGTAATGTCCTCAGCTTTCGCCCTTTCCTGAACCTCTCCGCTCTCAAAAATATTCTCCAGGTATTGCCAACTTCCATGTGGCAAATCTTCCTCATAACTTGCTTTGATTTCAATATCCTCGCTTTCCAGTGTAGCTATCACCTCAAAGTCTATGACATCCTCAAGATTCACTTTATGCCTTTCCTGATCAAAAGACCAGTTCCCCGTCTTCTTGTTTTCATCATAACTCCCCCGGGCCTCAAATTTGGTCAATAGCGTCTGGTCCAAGGAGTCTATTTCCTTTCTTTCGAAATTAAAAAAACCGTGCATGATCACATTTCCGTCCACATCTTCCCTAAACTCAAATGTTGCCCTGCCCGACTTCCCTTTGAACTCATAATCCCCGTCATAAACCGACTCTGATTGACCAAAACTAGATTTGGTTATAAAAAATAAAAAGACGATGAAATATGGATAGCTATTCCTCATGAGGGTGGTTTAAATAATAGTTGATGAAACTAAGCCATCTGCCGAATCCTTGGAAGAATAACGAACAAACGGCAATTGAAATACAATTTCTTCAACAAGTTTGCCAGAATCAGGCACAAAGGTAAAAAAAATTACCCAAAGCTAATTGACCAAATTCATATTTTCCCGTCAAACACCAAAATATACCATTGATCTCCATTTATCAACCTTCCACTTCCAGTTGAGCGTAAATTATCGCCTAATACCTGGAATTCTCTCCCTCAATTTTGGCCATTTAAACAGACAAAACGGCAGAAAGCAGAAATAGGATCCTACAAAAATGAGATTCAATACCCAAAAATCTTCAACATACTCTCGTTCTCCTGTTCAGGGGCAAAGAGCCAATGCATGATGGAACCATCCTTTTCACGGTCTATGATCACATGCTTGGGCGCAGGAATCAGGCAATGCTGTATGCCCCCAAATCCCCCCAGGGACTCCTGATAAGCACCTGTATGGAAAAAACCGATGTACTGCTTTTTGCCCTGCTGCATCTTGGGCAGATAAATGTTAAATTGATGCGCCTCGGAATTGTAATAGTCCATACTATCGCAGGTTAGCCCTCCCAGGGAGATATTGTGATATTCCTCTTCCCAGTTGTTGACGGCCAGCATAATGTATTTCTGATTAAGCCCCCAACTGTCCGGCAGCTGCGTAATAAAGGAGCCATCAATCATGTACCACAGCTCCTTGTCGTTTTGAAGCTTCTCATCCAAAATGGAATAAAGTACCGCACCACTCTCCCCTACCGTGTAGCTCCCGAACTCCGTAAAGATATTGGGCTCCACGGTACTGTTCTTCGCACACATCCACTTGATATTTTTCACGATCTGATCGGCCATATATTGGTAATCATAGTCAAAAAACACGTTGGTCTTGATGGGCCAGCCCCCTCCCACGTCCATGGTGTCCAACTCAGGGGCCACTTTTTTCAATTCCACGTACTTCTGGATAAACCTGGTGAGCTCAGACCAATAATAGGCAGTGTCCCTTATCCCCGAGTTTAGGAAAAAATGAAGCATCTTTAGGGAAACGTTGGGGTTGTCCTTAATCTTTTCCAAATACAACTTTACGATATCCGCATACCGAACACCCAACCGAGAGGTATAAAACCCGAATTTGGGCTCTTCGTCAGCCGCTATCCGAATGCCTACCTGAAAAGGCACCTTGACATGCTCCAGGTAATAATCGATTTCGGATAAGTTGTCCAGCACAGGTATGCAGTTTACGAAACCTTCATTGAGCAGCTCTGCAATATATTGCTTATACAGATCCCTTTTAAACCCGTTGCACACGATGAAGGTTTCCTTTGTAATCTTCCCCTTTTCGTAAAGTCTTCTTACCAATGGGATGTCAAAGGTGGAACTGGTTTCAATATGTATGTCGTTTTTTAACGCCTCATCCAACACAAAACTGAAATGGGATGACTTGGTACAATAGCAATAGGTATATTTCCCTTTATAGTCGTGCGTTTGTATCGCGTTATTGAAATAGGTTTTTGCATTCTGGATGCTCTCGGAAATCTTGGGAAGATAGGTCAGCTTGAGCGGTGTGCCATAGGCATCTATAATTTCCATTAGATTTACTCCATTAAAATGGAGGTAGCCATTTTCTACTTTAAATTCTTTGGTGGGAAAGTCGAAGGTCTGTTGGATCAAATCTATGTATTTGTTCATGAAGATTGGCCGTTAATTTTTTAAGTGAATAATGTCATCAAAATTTGTACTAAAAATTGAAATTTCAAAAAATGATTGGTTATTATGGTTTAAATTCATTGTTCAGAATTTTTTTTATTTCATTTTCTAGTGAATCCAAATCTTGTGTAGCATAAAAAATTCTTTCTTATCTGGGTGTAGTATGTCACTACACCCCAAGATCGGTGATCATTGTTCAAAACACAAAACTTCAAAGGCCATTTGTAATGGCCAGAATGCTCCTGATTAAAAATCAATACTATTCCTCTTCAATAATTAGCACAGCATCAGTATGCTCCTCGCCTGGGTGTAGTATGCCACTACACCCAACTATCGGTACATTGTTCAAAATACAAGACATCAAAGGCCATTTGTAATGGCCAGAATGCTCCTATGTAAAATTGCAATTCCAGCTAACTTTTATGAAATCCCTAAATAAAATTCAGAAATGCCACATCATCACCAATAATCCACCTCAATCAGCCCTTTTAACCCCGAATAATTTCTGGCACTTGAATATAAGTAATCCTCCGGTTGTTCCACAATTCCTGCTCTTACGGGATTGTCATGGATATATCTCATTCTACCGCGCCTGGGTGTAGTATGCCACTACACCCACCTATCCGAGATCATTATTCAAAATACAAGACATCAAAAGGCCATTTGTAATGGCCAGAATGTTCCTGATTAAAAATCAATACTATTCCTCTTCAATAATTAACACCGAATCAGTATGTTTCCACGGACTAATTAATTCTATCCAGTTAGACCAGGTTTTGCTTCCAGCTTCCTGGTACTCCCCCGTATAAATATTGAACCAAGAAACCTTAAGTTTTCCACTTTCAGGTTCCGGAAGTACTGCCGCCACCCTTTCGCTTACCGCAGGGATAAACATCAAATAGGTACCTTCCTCGTTATATAAGGTATATCCATTGGTAGCGAAATTGTCCCCTCCATGTTTGCTGTTGGTGGTAATTTTTGGATAGCTGGGGGTAAAAGAGTTAAAATCATATTTCGAAAAGAAATCGGACATATGCTTGTAATAATCAAAGCGGGGGGCATCAAAGTCATGGGCATCCTCAAAAGGGTCATAGATGACGATGTTCCAGGCGGCGTCTTGCCAATAATAAGAACCATATACCCCGGCAAACACACATTCATAAGTCCTGACCAGGCAAGTCTCGGGGCTAGTGTAGTTTCCTACAAAGGAACGATAGGGACCCTCCTCATAGCCTCCATGTTCTATGTTAACCACCGGTTTGTCCGCATGAAACCTCCTGCCCCTCATCATCAGGGAATACAGATCGGATCTCCAGCTTTGGATGGACACAAAGTCCACTTTTTCTGCATTACGAGAGTTAAACTCATAATCATGTACAGTTAATAGCCTTCCAAAACTGTCCCTTTTCCTGATCCTTTCGATCCGCTCAATGATATAAGGTGGGTCTGCCCTATCATAATCCAAAGCTTCTTTGGATACATCCCATATTACATTACTAAAAGCCTGATACCGGTCAATGATATAATCAAAATATAGGTTATCCCCATGGCCGTACATTTCAGGCCAGTTTACCAGCTTGTTCCATACATAGATCATTAAATGGGCATCCAGTCCTTCGGCCTGCATATGGGCCAAAACCCTGTCCCAATGTTGAAAAAGTTTTAGGTTCAGTCTCTCAAATTCAGGGTTATCATTGGTTCCTTTCCAGGCCGTATAATCCGGCTTACCATAAAAATACCTATCCGGTACATTATCGGCCACCCTCCAGCCCACATCATAGGCATAAATATTGGCTACCACGTGGTTAAATCCATTTTCCTTCACGTGATGTAAGATTTGTTCCGTACGAGGAATTGCATCGGCATTGTCATAATCCAGGGCAAAAAGCCAATCCAGTTCAAAAGCCAGCATAAAATGGGGGGTACCGTCTTCATAGACAAATGCCTGTGGATTGGAGGGGTCTATCCTTACTGAACCCCGCTGATGCTCCCGGGTATTGGCAGATATGATGATCTCACCACTATGCCCACTTAAGGAGGAGAGTGAGGAGTAAGTTTCGAAGGTCCATCTGCCTTCCACATTGGAAGAAAAACGGGCTACCCATTCATTTTCCCCATCATAAAAACCGGGGACTTTTTGCACCTGGCCCCCCGGGCCGGTATATATGGCTCCGAAAACCACGTCAAAGGGATTGGCAGCCTTATCAATCTTCCCCTTGAAGCGCAGGTCATGGACCTGCCATTTTTCGGCCTGGTAATTGGTGTTTTTTTTATAAGATTCAGAAATGATTTGAGAAATGGTGGTTGAGACATTCAATAGCAGAATAACGCAAAGTAATCCCAATCGTATCCAAATAGGTAGGTTCATGTTTGAAAGTTTAATTGATAGGTTTCTGTTCAAATAATATGGGTTTATCCGGCTTCATCTTTAACCAAAAATAAATGGCAATCACATTCAAAACCGCCCCCAGTATGAAAAATGGAGTTACCGAACCTGTCCACTCCCGCAAATAGGGAAAGGCAAGGGCGGTGAGGAATGAGCCTATATTCCCCGCCATGTTCATGGTTCCCGACACTGCCCCTGAATGGTTTTTCCCTATGTCCACACAAAAGGTCCAGGAAGGACTAAGGGTCATGTCGGCCCCAAAAACCGCCATGGACAAAAAGGAAATGGCGATCACCACATCCTGGGCAAAGAGACTTATGATTAGGCCTGAGGCTGCCAACCCAAAGCCAATGACTGCAGGAATTATTCTTGACCATCTAAAAAAACCCCTTCTGTAAATTAGGTCCACCAACCAGCCTGAAAACATATTTCCAAATCCCCCGGCGATCAGAGGCAACGAAGAATAAAACCCTGCTTCTACAGCGGCCAGATTATATTGTTCCTGCAAATGGGGAAACAACCAGGTAAGGCAGAAGAAAAAGGTAAAATTACTGGCAAAGTACTGTCCCATGGCCAACCACATGTTCCGGGAATGGAGCATGGAATGAATGGCCACTTTGGATCCTGCCTTTTTTTCTGCTTTTACGGCCCCCCTGGCCAAAAGGATTTCTTCTTTTTCAAAATCCGATACGTTGGGATGATCTTCGGGCTTATCCCGGAACAACACATACCAAAGTACCGCCCATACGATTCCCACCAATCCAAGAATGAAAAATGTGGCCCTCCATCCTACCCATTCCAGGATCAATGCGATCAAAGGAAGGGAAAATGCCGCTCCAAACCTGCCCCCGGAAAAGTTGATGCCGTTTACCACCCCTCTTTCTTTGATGGGAATCCAAAGGTAAACACCTTTGGCGATGCCGGGATATGCACCTGCCTCCCCGACACCAAACAAAAACCGAACGATAATTAAAGAAACGTAATGAGTTACCGCCCCTGTAAGCGCTGTAAATAAAGACCATAGGCTTACCACGGCAGTGAGTATTTTCCGAGGGCCAAAGCGGTCGGCCAACATTCCAAAAGGGGTTTGAAAAAGGGCATACCCAAGGGCAAAAACCGAAAGTGCCCATCCAAACTCTTTATCGCTCAAGTTGAGGCTCTCGGTCATGGGGCCTTTTGCCACCGAAATCCCAATACGGTCCACATACATTAACAGGGCAAGCAGAAAAGTACCCAGAACCATGAAATACCGACTAGGAATCAGTGGTTTCTTGTGTGTCTTTTTAGTAGGAATTTCGGGCATAGATTAGGTTGGGGTTAATGGTTAATTTTTATAAATTAAGCGTTAATCAGTTTTTCCTTGTTCTTTATTTTTTTCTCTATCACCTTTCTGGAATGCATCAGATGCGCTTTCATGGAATGTTCGGCAGCCACCGGATCATTGGCCAGAATGCCTTCTATGATTTCCAAATGGTCTTGAAGGGTGAGCTCAGGAGGCCGGATTAGGCCTATCCGCTCTATGTATGTGATGAGGTTTCCCTGTTGAAACAACTTCCACAGATACGCATTGCCACAGTTTTCCACGATATAGTTGTGGAATTGGGTATCGGTGTTTTTGTATTTCTTCTTAGCACCCTTGCTTTCTTCCAAGAATGCGGCTTGAAACCCCCTTAATTTCTGCCTACTTTTGGAGGTGAGGTTCTTGGCAAGGAGCCAGGCTGCCACAGATTCCAGGGCAATTCGGCAGTCAAAAATTTCAAGGATTTCGGAATCTTCCATTATCCGTACCTGGTATCCCGACTTGGATTTGGGCTCAATCAGGTTTTCGGCTTCCAGCATTTGTAACGCCACACGGAGTGGAGTCCTGCTGATTCCCATTTTTGCGGCCAATTTCTCTTGAACAATTTTATCTCCCGGTGCCAAATTTCCGTTTAAAATCATTTTCTTTATCTCCCTGTAGGCCTGCAAGCCCAATTCATCATTTTTTAGCATGATCAAAAGTTTTTAAACAATAATATTTATACGTATACAGTATACAACTTAAATATAAACAATTATTCTTTATTTAGTTGGTAAAGCCTTCCAGGTTTTTGAGCAAAAACGACCCTTAACTAAGCTAATTTGTTCTAAACCTGGCAGGTTCACATTGAATCAGAACCTGGCCTATGGATCTTAATTGGGAGATCCTTTTATTTGTCGACGCTACCTGGCCCTACCCCTTGCATAGAAGGCTACGTCCAGGTAGGTACATCAATAAAAAACCAACTTTTCCTGTCAATTTAGTACCTTGTGCAGGGATATTTTTCTTCCCTCTTTCTGGGATCGGTAGATGGCCTCCACCACCCTAAGTGTCTTTTGGTAGTCTTCTATGCCAGTCTCAAATTCTTTTCCATTTACCAAGTTTTCCACAAAATGCCGCAAACAGGCATGTACGGCATCACCTGAGACCCCTTCCAAGCTTGGTTCGAAAGGATGCTTAAAGGGTGCTTTACCAAGTGGTTTTACCCACAGATACCCTTCATCGTCTAATTGAATACTGCCTCCCTCCCCTTCCATCAGCATTTGCCCAAAAGTAAACCTGGGATTATTGTGGTAGGGTTCATTGTACCTGCATGCGTCAAAAATTCCGCTGGCACCAGAGGCGAAATTGAACATCACCAAGCCACTATCTTCCCCGTTTATCACGGGGTTTAGTGTCCTTAACTGGGCAAATACTTCATCAATTTCTCCTTCAAGGTACCTGAAGGTATCCACAAAGTGAACACCCGTTTCATGAATGAGGAGCCTGGGCATCTCCCTAAAATAAGGCTGTCTATCTAAGTAGGCACTTTCCCCCCACCCGTCCCCGGTCCTCATCCTAAAAGCAAGATGAAAAACCCTATCTCCCAATACTCCTTTTTCTTTTAAGGACTTCATTTCCCGGTACCAAGGCTGAAAACGCCAATTCTCATGCACCATAAACCTAACATTGGAACCTTGCAGCACAGCCTCAATTTCCTGAACCTCTTCAAAGGTATCTGCCAATGGTTTTTGACAAATCGCATGTATTCCATGATCCACTGCCAATGAAATTAAGGGGAAATGAGATTTTGGTGGGGTTACTATATCCACAAAATCGGGATTTTCCTTGGCAAACATTTGTGCGGCATCGGTATATACCCTGGGTATGCCATATGCTTGAGCGATTTTTTTGGCCTTAGCAGGTTCCTTATCACATATGGCCACTATACTGGCACTTTCCATGCGCTGCCAGGCTTCAGCATGAAATTGACTGAAATAACCAGCGCCTACCATTACTCCTTTTAGTGTTTTCATTGGCAAAACCGGGCTTCATTAAACTTTTGATAAACCGTATATAACCCCTTATCATCGCCTACGTTACCGGGAAAAACAACATAGGGGGTATGGGGAAACTTATTGTCAGGCTCCAATTCCCATACCGGCACACCCGGTAGAATTTGTCCTGCCACCATTCCTCTTTTCATCTTTAAGCTTTTTACTGCCAAATCATTAGAGGTAATCCCACCTTTTCCGATAATGAAAGAGGGCTGTATACTGAGGCGCTCTAGTAAGGTAACCAGGAAGGTATTTACTTTCTCCCCTATGGATAGGCTTTCCTCTGGCGTTTCCCCACTCACCAGTTCCCTGCTCGTATAGACCACCGGGGTCTTACCCTGCTTTATTTGTCTTTCGAGTTCCTGAACGAAGGAATCTATCTCATTTATCAAAGGGTGGGCACTATCGATAATTCTGTCAACGCGAATGGGGACCTCTCCAAGACCTTCAGCCTTAAGCAGTTCCTCCAATTGCCGGGTGGATTTGGGCACATGGGATCCTACGATCACCAATCCCCCATGTTGGGGATTAGGGAGTTGCATCGGAACCCAGGGCTTGGGGCCAATACCCCCAAATGCCGAGACAAATGAAGCTCCCGTTCTAAAAGCAAACCTGTTCCCCTTATGTATAGCCTCCTGCAAGGCTAAAATAAATGTCTCCATTTGGGTGTAATTGGCCGAATTTAACACCAATACTTCTCCAGGCTTAAGTCCTTCAAGCACCTCCAATATCACTTTTTTCCCAGAGTTGATTTGAGTTGTTGAAAGGCTTTTTACTACCTTGGCAGGAATGGCCCCCTTGCTCTTCTCCTCGGTCCATAATTTCAAGTCGGCGTGGGCATATCCAAAACTCTTGTCCTTGGCAAAGGGTGTTTCAGAAACTGGCGTTAGTGTGCGGTCCTCCAGGATATAATGCACATCATCGATAGTGACCCTACCACCCTCAAAAAAAGCGGGAGTGAGTATAATGGGCATATTAACCTGAGCCGCGCCTTCTGTCAGGGCGTGCACCTCGGAAGGAAAATGCCCTCTAAGGGTAGAATCACTCCTACTAACCACCAGAAATTTCCTTCCGCTTTTTTCCGAAGCCCTTTTAATGCAGGAGCCTATGGTCCTGGCCCTGGCTACAGCATGTTTCTCGGGAAGGCTGCGGGTGTTTGCCAACACAAAGACCATAGGTGTTTTTTCCTCAAACTCCTTAAAAAATGCCTCTTCAGACCAATGTCCCAAAACCGGGACATCATGCACCGTTTGGGTACCTGTGGGGTCATCATCCACCACCACCAGGGTAAGATCCATCTTTTTAAAAAAAGCTGCAATTTCGGCCGTAAACGGCCTATGCATGATGTTTTCTTCGTTCATTCCTCAATGATTAAGGGGTCTGGCGATTACCCTTGCCGGTGCGCCATCCCCCGACTTTATTTTTAATGGCAAGACCATCATTTCTATTTTTTTTGTATCTAAGGATTCGGTATTACAAATTCCTTCAACGATAAACACTTGTCCCCCAAATAATATCCTGTGGATCCGTGTCACCTCCTCAAGATTGTTCACATCGGCCACAGAAGGAGCCTCCACTGCCAATATACTAACCCTCTGATCCACGCACCATTGGGCAAGTTCCTCACTGATTCGGGGTAAACCATCTCTATATTTTCCGGGATCGGCATCTGCCCATTGACTCCAACCGGTTTTTAACAGCAAACCTTGGCCTGTTTTAAATTGTTTGGCAACCTCCCCTAGGTGTTCCACTTTGATCAGTGCTTTTTCTTCGAGATCCATAATGGGGACCACCCAGCATGTGCCCATAAGTTTTTCCAAAGGCATTTCATCAATGGTGGGTCCGGGCATTCCAAAATGTACCGGGGCGTCTGCATGTGTGCCTGAGTGTGTATACACATCCAATATCCGGGCGTTCCAACCGTCCTTTTCGATGGTCTTAGCCACTCGGAAGGAAACACCGGGCATTTCATCGGTGATAGTCTGAGTGAGGTCTATCCACGTCATTTTCTATAGGGCTTCGGCTACTTTTTTCGCAAATTCATCGGTTTTTGCATTTCCCCCCAAATCTACGGTTTTCAAGCCAGTTTCAAAGACCCTTTCCACAGCATCCACTATGTTTTTGGCGGCTTCCATTTCCCCGAGATGCTCTAAGAGCAGTGCACCTGACCAAATTGTCCCTACGGGATTGGCAATATTTTTTCCGGCAATATCGGGAGCCGATCCATGAATGGGTTCAAACATAGAAGGAAATTCCTTTTCAGGGTTAAGATTGCCACTGCCTCCCAAACCCAGGCTTCCCATAATACCGCCTCCCAGGTCACTAAGAATATCACCAAAAAGGTTGGTGGTAAGGATCACGTCGAAGTACTCTGGGTGTAGTACAAAATTCGCGCTGCAATTGTCGATATACATCTTCACGTACTCCACATCGGGATATTGCTCCGCAACTTCAGCGATAACCTTGTCCCAATATATCAAGGAATGGATCAGGGTATTGGACTTGGTCACATTAGTGACTTTCTTTCTTCTCTTTTGAGCAAGCCTAAAGGAATAGTGTGCTATCCTTTCTATGCCCTTTCTTGTAAAAATACTGGTGTCTGTGGCCAGCCCTTCTGGACTATCAGGACGGAAAAAGGCACCCGACTGCACAAACTCCCCCTCATTGTTTTCCCTGATCACCACAAAATCTATATCCTTTGCACCTTTATTTCTCAAGGGGCTTTCAAGTCCTCTAAAGAGCTTTACCGGACGGTAATTGACGTATTGTTGAAAAGCTGTTCTAACCTTAAAGGTATAGAGTTTGGCGGGCAGGGTGTCGTCCACACTTGGCAGACCCACTGCCCCAAAATACACAGCATCATATTTCTTTAAGGTGTCCAGCCCATCTTCAGGCATAAATGCGCCCTCTTTTTCGTACCTTCCGGCCCCCCATTCATAAAAATCATAGCTGAGACTAAAACCATGCTTGGTGGAGGCAGCTTCTAACACTTTCAATGCTGCGGGAATGATCTCATGCCCAATGCCATCTCCTGGCACTACGGCCAATTTATAATTTTTCATACTATACGGGTTACAGTTAAAATGTATACGGTATACAAAAATTTAAAAAAAAAACGAGATTTGAAAGCTTTATCCAGGTTTATTTATCTCTATTTTCAAAACCTAAAAGTGTAAGTAAGTTTGAGGGTGGATTGTGTTTCCATGGTTATCAGTCTTTGATCAAATTGCTGCCAGTTATGGTTGTGCACCAGAAAAAGGGTATTCCCTGGATCAATCACCCAAATAAACCGTGTATTAGTACCCAGAAAACGGGTTACATTGTCGTATTGCACATTGAAATTAATGGAAACCCAAGGAGAAAAATCGTAACTGCTGATCAATCGAAAAAGGTGGGTATTAAAGCTTCCTTCCGCCAATTCGACCTGGCTATGTTCCCAACTTCCAGTCATATTAAGTCCTATAAATGGCCGAAGGAAAAAATTTGCCATGATACTGGTTTGCCTTCCCGTCCAGAACCCCATATCCATGTAGGATATCTGCCCCCCAATCTTTCTAAAAGGAGCGGTGCTCGCCTCTATGGAATAGCCATAATTAATATAATTGCCCACATCAACTACGAATTGGCCATCCCTGAGAATATCAAAAGGCAGGTCCAGAAACTCAAAATTTCTATGTACATTGAAGTAAACTTCATCTCCGGACTCCATCCGAACACCCAAAAATCTCACATTGTGGTTGACAGTGGCAGGTTTCCAATCCATCATCATCAGGTACTCAAAGTAATACTGCCAACTTAACTCCCTAATCCACTTACTGTTTTCAATCAAAGGGTTATAAGTAATGCTAGGTTGAACTCTTCTAAACCCTACCCTTGGCGCAAACCCCACGGCAGGATCGTAGTTTACGCCGAATTCCCTGTAGGAAACATGCGCATCCCAGGGTTGGTTGGGAAAATTAAACCTAAACCCTCTTACCGACCTGTCCCATTGGTCAGTGGTATCTTTGAATGAAGTGGGCGTATGTCCCACAAAAAAAGCCTCGAACTGAAGGTTTTTATTGCCCAAAAACCGGGAGGTGCTCAAATTAAGGTCTGCGCCATAGGTTTCCTGTACAGGTAGACTATCACCGTCCATTGCCCTTCGAGTGTAGATGGCACCCACTGTACTTTCATCGGATATATTCTGCAACACCCTCCCCACAGTGAAGTTCTCACCAGGAACACCACCTTGCCCATCGGTCCGCACATGGACCAATCCGACATCCGTTTCCCGTATCCTTCCTATTAGCCTTCCCCCGTGACTGATGGGGACAGGTTGAAAATCCCGAAGCCCAATTCTCCGGCTGAAATAAGGGTTCGGATTACTAGAAGGGGCAAACACAAAAACATTGGCCCCTTGAAGAAAAAAATCCCGCCTCTCCGGAAAAAATAAGGGAAACCTGGTGAGGTTCACCTGCCTGTCATCCACCTCTGTTTCCGCAAAATCCGTGTTGATGGTCACCCCTGCTTTGAGATTTGGGGAAATATTATAGTTAATCTCACCGCCTGCATTATACGAAAACTCCTGTGTACTCTGCATTTCGGGATCAAACCTTGAAGTGGACTGTGAGGTAATAGCATAAGGGATGGCTTCTACACCTAAACCCTGGGATATTTTCCGCATGCCGTGTAACTTCCCCGCATCCTGAGGCCTTTCTATGCCTGCTTTCCTTTCAAATCCCGTCCAGAGTGTTTCTTCGTTTTTCCTGCGAATGGTCCTCAAAAAATTTATTCCCCAAGTTTCTTTTCTGGCATCAAAATTCAACGTCATAAAAGGGATGCGGATCTCAGCATACCAACCCTTGTCGTCCCTGCTTACCCAGGCTCTCCAAATCCCATCCCAAGCCCTATTGAGCTCACTTCCCTGACCGGTTCGAAGAATGCCATCGCCCATTAATCCCAATGGGTTTACCTCAAAATAATAAGCCTGGCGCTGATCATTATAGGTGTCCAAAATAAACACAAACCTGTCGTCAGTGTCCAATTCTGCATCCCTCCTGCGTTGAAAAGCCTTGATTCGGTCTGGTTCACTGTCATAGAACCAAGCACCAATGTACATGTTTTCCTCATCAATGGCTATACGTACCTCGGTCCTTTCAGTGGCTGGCCTTCCTTCCAAGGGCTCCTGTTGCAAAAACCCGTCCGCAACCTCAACTTTCTCCCAAAATTCCTCATCCAGCCTGCCGTCCAGCTGAATTTGGTCTTCAGGTTGTAATCTGTAGGCGTGAATTTCACGGGCGTTTTGAGCAGCTACCTGTATCGGAATGCAAAACAAAACAAACCAAAAAACCAAACATGTGTTTTCAGAAAATACCCCTATCATTAGTACACAAAAATGTTATTAATTGCCCGAAAATCTTAACATGTGGGCAAAAACTTGATCAATAAAGCATATAAAATGATAAATGGAAGGGAGGGGGGAGTGTCCGAGCTTTCCAATACATGGATCACTACCCAACAGCTTTAACCTTCCTTTTGTGAAATTACAAATGAAGGTATTACGAATAATTAAATTGCGAATCGGGAAATTATGAATTATGAATTTTTGAATTGATGATTTTAGATTTAGGATTTGGGAACAATGCCTGGTGTTGATTCATTCGTAATTCTTCCGTTCGTAATTTGTAATTAAACCATCCCCAATTCACCACCCTTCACTTACATTCAGTAAAATAACACCCGAAATAGTAACCATTAGAGCCTTTCCAACCCATAAATAACCCCTCTAAGCTCGGCAAGACCTCTGAGACGGCCTATGGCAGGATAGCCGGGGTTGATGGTCTTCCCTAGGTCGTCCAAAATTTGATGCCCGTGGTCGGGACGAAACGGGATGGGCCTGTTCCGCTGCAAACTGATCGCTATAAGCTTCCTGACCACCTTCACCATGTCCACATCACCATCCAGGTGTTCAGACTCATGGAAATTTCCCATCATGTCCTTATTCACATTCCTTAAGTGAGCGAAATGAACCCTGTGACCGATTTTTTCCAGAATACCGGGCAAATCATTGTTCAATCCCGCACCCAAAGACCCCGTACAAAAGCAGATGCCATTATGCGAAGAAGGCACTTCTTGGGTCAAATACAAGAGATCCTCTAAGTTGGATACCATACGGGGCAAGCCTAAAATGGCATATGGGGGATCATCGGGATGCATGGTCATGGTAATGCCTTCCTCTTCACATACATCCTCGATGGATCGCATAAAATAGGCCCAGTTCTCCCTCAAACCTTGTTTTCCAATTTCCTGATAAGTGGCCACACTTGCGGTAAGGGTTTCCACGCTGATCCCCTTTTCGGTAGGCACCCCCATCAATACGATTTCCTTCAATTCTTCCAGGCGGGCCTTGTTCATTTGAGAATAGCGAAGGGGTACTTCAGCTAGCACCTCTCTGGGATAGTCCCGGTCAGCCCCTGCCCTTTTCAATACGTTGATGTCAAATACCGCCAAATCCGTCCAATCAAAGCGCAATGCCACAGCCCCTGAGGGAAGCCGATAATTCAGATCCGTTCGGGTCCAATCCAGTACCGGCATGAAATTATAACAAACGGTGCTTATCCCGTGGGCAGCGAGATTTTTCAGGGATTTCCTGTAATTCTCCAAATAATGGTCACAATCCCTTCCCCTGGTTTTTATGGATTCATGTACGGGCACACTTTCCACAATATCCCATTCCAACCCCGCAAGATGTATTTCATCTTTCCTTTCTTTGATTTCCTCCTTGCTCCATACTTCGCCGTGCGGAACATGGTGAAGTGCAGACACCACTGAGGGGGCTCCGGCCTGTTTAATGTCCTGTAGGCTCACCGGGTCATTTGGGCCAAACCACCTCCAGCTCTCTTTTAAGGGCATAAAAACATTATTTTAACAAGATTAGATCACATAGTCCACCCCATAAGGATGTCGTTGGGGCCTGCCTACCATGGCATTTGCCTCATCGTCATTCTTGAAGCGCTCCCTCACAGGGTCCCAATAAAGTTTGCGGGGCAACTTCATGGCGATGTGCGAGACCAGGCAGGCTGAACAGGACCTATGGGCCACTTCCACAGGGGTAATGGTTTGCTGTCTGCTGATGATACAATCCAGCCAGTTTTTATGATGCTCTTCACTTTCATAAAGATGGATTTCATCTGCCCCGATCTCAGATGTGAGGATTTTGGGATCGCTGGCCTTGAAGGCCTCGCTGGGCTTACTTTTTTCCACAGGGTCAGAGGCTGTCACCCCTACATTCCCCCTAGCCACGAAGATCCACCCATCGGTGCCTTCAAAACGAACTCCATTGGGATAGTCTCCACTTACCTCCATGGTTACCCCATTGGCATTGGTTGCGGAAACTTCGAAATCCCCATGCACGTCCCAAAGCCCCTCTGTAGGGAATTCGGCCTTGGCCTCGATTTCAATAGGACCTGTGTACTCGGTGCCCATTCCCCAATGCGCAATATCCAAGTGATGGGCTCCCCAACCGGTGATCATGCCTGCGCCAAATTGTTCACAGCGCAACCATCCCGGCCTGTCTTTCAAGTTATCCTGGGAGTGAACCCTGTCCAGGGTATAGGGCACATAAGGGGTGGAACCCAGCCACATGTCATAATTGAGGTTGGGTGGAATCGGCATTTCTTCCTTTTTGCCACCAGGAGGATCTCCAGGCAAGCCTATCAATATCTTTTTTACCTCTCCTATCCTGCCGTTTCTCACCAGTTCGCAGGCACGCTTAAACTGAGGCCATGGGTTTACAGACCGTTGTTGGCTACCGATTTGAAAGATGATCCCTGTCCTATGGATGAGATCACTCATGACTCTGCCCTCTTGGATCGTCAAAGAGGTAGGCTTTTGCATGTAAATATCTTTGCCTTGTAGCGCCGCCTCCATGGCAGGCTGTGCATGCCAATGGTCAGGGGTACTGATGATCACTGCATCTATGTCCTTTCGCCGGAGCATTTCCTTGTAATCATCGAAGACCTTCACATCCACATAATTGGCTTGCCCTGTTTTGTCGGCATATTGTTTTTCAATCCATTGTTTACCCAATTCCCCTCTTTTGCTATCCACATCCGCAACGGCTATGACTCGTGCCACTTCATTTTTCATGGTCTCCGGAAGGTCATGTCCCATTGCAATCCTTCCGAATCCAATTTGCCCAATTTGAATTTTATTACTTGGGGCATTCTTGCCCAAAACTGATGCAGGCACTATCGTGGGAAACCCGGTAATGGCCAGTGAAGCTGCCAAAGCTCCCTTTGTACTGGATTTCATGAAGCCCCTTCGGCTAAGGTTGGAGGTTTTATTGTTTTTCATGGGTATAGAATTTTCAATTGTCTATTTTAATTCTAATCTTCTTTTTTCAAAATCAATAGGCGTGTCCCTGTCAGTAGCATATGCCTTGTCATAATTTCTGTCATCGACCTTTTCACCGATATATTTAATGCCTCGATAAAGGTGATTGACAAATGTGGGATCCTCATAGTCATCAATATGGTGGCCCAGGGCGGTCACCCATACATGCCCCCCATCGAAGTCATGAAACCAGACCGCAGGATAATATTTATCATAGGGCCCTGCATGGTCCCTTATTTTTTCCTCTTCGTTCTTGTTCAGGGTTTCCATATCATGTGCCATCACCACTTTGATGCCCGGGTAGAGCTCCTGCATAAAATAGCATTCGTCCTCTTTGGTCCAAAGGTTGGGAACGCCCTCCATAGAAGGATGGGAATGATCCAGCTTGGTGATGGTAAACTCTTGGAATTTGGGATGCCAGACGAATCTACCTCCCACCATTCTCTTAAACCATGTCCAATTTCTCTCTGTCCCTACCACTGAATGAATACCGACAAGACCACCTCCGGCCTGCATGTACCTCCTAAAGGCCAGACGTTGGGCATCTGTGTCAAACACCTCATTGTTGGTACTGGTGAAGACCATCAGATCAATTTCCTTCAATTTCTCCTCCTCAAAAATTTCCGGATTGTCAGAAACCTCAACATCAAATCCATGCTCTCCTCCCAATTTTTCCACACATTTCACCGCATAAGGTATGTTGTCATGCACATATCCCTCACCGTTTTTGGTATACACCAGCACTTTAAGCCCTGACAGGGGTCTTTGGCCTTCTGAATTCGGAGATGGAGTACAATGCATAAAAAGCAAGGCGCTAAATAGGCATAGAAAATATCTTATTTTATATTGCATGGTCATTTGAGTTTGTTAAAACTCGATAAATCTACTGTTAATTCAACCAAATTACCAATTATTTTTTATCGGCTTTACTGACCCTTACTTGAGGGGGATGCGCAAAGTATTTCCAACTTTGTTCCGCTTCCTCTGCATTCAGTTTCTGTGAACTCACCAAAAACCTATAGTTCAGCACGTGTTTTTGCCCGGGATTAATGACCCAGTCCTTATCTTTTGTTGGGGCAAAATTGGCGTACATATCCCCTCTGTCATACATGTCTATGGGCCAAATACGTAACGGCTCGGGATGATTATAATTGGTGGGATGGGACATCATTATCACCCCCGCATACTCCTCATCAATTTCCCCTTGCACAATACACCAGGTGGCCAAGCTACCATCCGCCTCTACCCTTCCCAGTCCCTCCGAAGTAAGTACCTCACTGTTGTACCTGTCCCACTTTTCGGTGGTCCTCCATCCCAGGCTACCATAGCGGTATTCCAATAATACGATCTCATCACCGGAGGATGGATTGAGGGAAATGGAAATATCTGCCAGATAATATTCCTCCTCACCGGGATTTGAGAATATCCTTGTTCCTTGCCTTTCCACCATGGCTACCTCTGGCTCCTGACGGTTTTTAAACACCACATGCTCGTGCAAGACCTCATACCCTGTGAAAACAGATCCGTTGATGGTTTGAATAGTATTGGCGTAGCGAACCGTCCCCTGTTTGTCCTTTAAATTCCAGAAATCCACCGTGTCCCCCTTATACAATGCCCTGGTCCAAGGGTTCCAGAGACCATAATGGTGGTAGTGATCCGGTGGTTGTATGCGTGTAAGCCTTTTTCCGGTAGGCGAATAAAAAGGATGAACGAACCCGCTTCGTTCATAGGCTTTATCTACACCTTCCGGCACCTGGGCTACAGCATGATTATATTGCCATAGATCTTTGCCCGAATCCTTAAGCACTATTGCATTTTCATCCATCTCCGCAATAAGGTGAGCTTTTAAATTGTCTTTCTTTCCCTGCCTTAATTCAAACTCCCTAATACCTGTTGTCCCTCCTTTTTCTATCATCCAATACATGATCCTGCCATTTACTGTATGATCAATCTGAAAAGGAACAGGTATTTCACCATTTACAGTAAGGGCAACTAAAGATAATAGGCTGTCAGAAGTATGCGTGATGGGATCCAATGCCACCTGAACCGGGAAGGCAAAGAGTGGGCTTTCTTCCAATTCCACTTCTAACCTTGCCAAGTATTGAGCAGGCAAAGAGGTAGTAACCAAAAAGGACAATATCGACAAAAAGATAGGTAAGGATCGATGCATAATAGTAATTCCGGGAAATGTTCAATAATCGATTCGTAAACTTATCAATTTAAACCAGATAATACAACCGATTTCATTATTTTTTAAGTACATAATTTTTATTTTTTGTATATAGTTAGTTAAATTTAAAGGATAAACTCATATCACTTTACCAATTTGGTCAATACAGGTGATGCCGCAAATCAGGAACTTGATTATTTGCTGTTGACGGAGGCTTAATTTCTCATTCTTGATATGCTGTTGTTGTTTCAATGGGGAATACTGAGTTTTTTGTGCCTAATAATTGCTTCTTTTTCTTTTTGAAAAGGGAAAACTTATATGAAATCGGTTGTAATAAATATAATCCTTTGGTTGTAAAACAGGTAGGACCCTGAATATGAATAAGTAAAATCGTGAATTACGCAAGCGACAAAGAGGCATGCCCCCTCCCCCCCGATAGCTATCGGCTATCGGTGAAAACAAGCGAGATTCTCCCGAAACAAGTTCTCCGATCCTGATAGCTATCCGGGACGGGGCAGGCAGGGACAGGCTATCCCGAATCGAGTTCGGGACGGGTAGTGACCTCTAAAAGACAATTATAATCAAATGAAATCGAGCATGAGGAGTACCTCAAACGGAGTTCTAAAAATTGGCATTTACAGAAAGGAAATGACATTGTGTTTCTCGCAGCCCTGCCCTGAGTTTTTTCAGGGGGGAGCAACGAATTCGCAACGCTCGCAGCGTAGTATCTTTAAAATCCGTATTTAATCAATAAATTATTTGATTTAAAGTAATATGTCAATGGTAGGGATGATTATTGATCATGCGAAGATTCCACCCCGATAAACCGGGGCAAGTTATGACCGCTGGAAAACAATTATAAACACATGAAATCGAGCCTGTCCTGACGGCAGTCAGGGCATGACGAGCAC